>NZ_JBFULK010000007.1:0-227116 GCF_056400365.1 Paenibacillus sp. P5_B5 | reverse complement strand
ACCGTTATCGTAAATGATGGTAATGGTGGAACAGCAACATCTTCAGTTAAAATTACAGTTGAAGAAGTAGTTCCTGAAAACCAAGCACCAACAGTAGGGGATTATAACGAAACAACACCGGAGAACACGCCAGTGTCAGGTAACGTGGTGGGAGCAGATCCGGATGGAGATACGTTAACGTATGCCGAGGGAACAGCACCAACAAACGGAACTGTGGTTGTAAAACCAGACGGTAGTTGGACATATACACCAAATAAAGATTATGTAGGTAATGACAGCTTTACGGTAACCGTAAATGATGGTAACGGCGAGAGCGTAACATCGACAATTACGATTACAGTTGAAGAAGTAATTCCTGAAAACCAAGCACCAACAGTAGGGGATTATAACGAAACAACACCGAAGAATACACCAGTAAGTGGACAAGTTGTAGGGCAAGATGCAGATGAAGCAGATACATTAACGTATTCGGAAGGAACGCCACCGGCTAACGGAACAGTAATAGTAAACCTAGATGGAAGCTGGGCATATACACCTAATGAGGATTATGTGGGTGAAGATAGCTTTACGGTAAATGTAAGTGATGGCACAAACGAAAGTGTGACATCGACAATTACGATTACAGTTGAAGAAGTAATTCCTGAAAACCAAGCACCAACAGTAGGGGATTATAACGAAACAACACCTAAGAACACACCAGTAAGCGGACAAGTTGTAGGACAAGATGCAGATGAAGCAGATACATTAACGTATAGTAAGGGCAGTGATCCAGGCCACGGAACAGTAGTAGTAGGATCAGATGGAAGCTGGACATACACACCTGCTGAGGATTATGTAGGTGAAGATAGCTTTAATGTAAACGTAAGTGATGGTAAAGGCGGAAGTGCAAAATCTACAGTTAAGATTGAAGTAACTGAAGTAGTTTCCGAAAATCATTTACCTACAGTGGGTAACTATAATGTAAGCACGCAGCAAAACACACCAGTATCTGGGCAAGTTGTTGCAGCAGATCCGGATGAAGATCTACTAACATATGTAAAGGGCAGTAATCCAAGCCATGGATCAGTAGTAGTAAACGGAAACGGAAGTTGGACATATACACCGGATACAAATTATGTAGGGAACGATAGCTTTACGGTAGTAGTTAGTGATGGTAAGGGTGGAACAGCAACTTCAACCATTACAATTACAGTTACTAGAATTCCAGTTAGACCAAATCCAGATGATAATACGACAGACAATAATTCAGGCTCAGGATTTAATCCATTGCCACCTCTGCCACCACTACCTGCAGTGCCGCCAAAGCTAGAGTTTGATCTTCACTTTGACTATATTGCAGGTTACCCAGATGGGACGATTAAGCCTGAGAATAATATTAGTCGTGAAGAGGTAGCTGCGATATTCTACAGATTGATGGAAGATGACAGCCGTAAAGAATATCTAGCTAGCACAAATTCCTTCTCAGATGTAAGTAGTGACCGTTGGTCTAACAAGCACATTTCAACAATGAATAAAGCAGGAGTAATCAGCGGATACTTGGATGGCACCTTTGCACCAGGCAAAGCGATTACAAGAGCTGAGTTTGCAACAATAGCTTCTAAGTTCGATGAGCTTGATCTAAGAGACAATGATTTCTTCACGGATATCAAAGGACACTGGGCAGAGAAGTATATCGCATCGGCTGCAAACAAAGGTTGGATCAAAGGCTATGCAGACAAGACCTTCAAGCCTGACCAGAACATTACTCGTGCAGAAGCAATGGCTTTTATCAATAGTGTATTGAATCGTAAAGTTTCAGTCGATGGTATTCATAAGGATACAAAACAATGGCCAGATAATACATCAGATAAGTGGTACTATAGAGATGTATTAGAAGCGACTAACTACCATGATTACACTAGGGAAGATGATGATTTAGAATCATGGGATCAAATCAAACCTAATCGTGTGTACCCTTAATAACTAAATGACAAAACTCCAATCCGGTTAACTTAAACCAGGTTGGAGTTTTTCTTTTGCAAACAACAAAGTTCCTCCTTTACCATTTAACCTGGTATTAGAGGAACTTCTATTTGTATGACATTCAATTAAAGGTTCGTGAACAGCTTGTCCAAGAAATCGTAAGTTAGAGGCATGTCTTTCTTAAGTCCATCACGTGTCTTGTCATTGTATAGATATAAGGTAGCTACTTCTGCAAAATACTCCGTTGGATAAACCGATACGTAGCCATCGTCTTTATACTTCACGTTAGCTTCTTTCTTCCATACTTCTTTGAATTCTGCAGTAGCACTAATCTCATTAAGAACGATGCGATCAACGGCATGTAAGGTTTCGTGAAGCTCTAGATTGTAACTGTTATGACCTTTGCCCTTCTTACTGTGGCCAATACTTACAATTACATTGTTAGTGCTAACGCCAGGAACATCGTCCCAAGTAAGGCCAGTGCTTTCCCAACCTCTTGGCGTAACACCTTTATATTGTGCAAATTCAGGATCGTCTGTAATTTTGCCATTAACGAGTTTAACTTTTACGCCTTTAGCGTCTAAACCCTTCAATAAAGCTGCTGGTATCTTAGCTAGACGTTCCATCATTGCTGTAGCTTCAGTTTCGTTATAGTCACCTTTAGGTAGAACTACGATATTATCAACATAACCATTTGCATTGGTTTCAGCAAAAGCAGGTGTTGCTATAAAAGCTGTGAATATGAAGGTAGCAGCTACAACTGCAGTTAATAGACGTTTCATTGTAATTCCCCCGTTACTTGTCGGTTAATAATAAGAAATCTTCACCGAAAGGAAGGGGTCGAAAATGAAACCAATCTTCCATACCGGTAACTGGCTGGCATAACAGATGAACCGTCTTAGCCCCTATAGCTTTGCGTCTCCATTTTTCAATGGATTTGCCTTTATCAATACGTTGCATATGTAGTTAGTTATAGAAAAAATAAAAAACACTTCTTTACCAAGCAAAGAAGTGTCAAATAACGTAGTTAACGTTAAGCTTCAATACCGGTAACTGGCTGACTTAGCGAATAATCGCTGTAGTCCCTATAGCTTTGCGTCGCCATCTTTCGATGGGTTTGCCTTTATCAATATGATAAATTATGTAGTTGATAAATCTATAAATCTATTAATAGATTAGTACTATTTTACTAGAAAGTCAAGCGGAATATTTTGAAAATTATGTAATTTGCCACGTATCCAAAATGCCAGTTGCACCTTTAAAAATCCGAATATTAGATCCGTATAATTGTTCACCAACTTAATTTACTAACAGAAAAAAGACCCAAATAAATTTGGGCCTTTCAACTCAGTTGCGATTGATTAGTTTTTCTTCTTGCGGAACAAGAGGACAAAGCCACTAATGATCAAAATGAGTGAGACTACTGATATGTTGAAATAATCACGTATCAAATAATAATAGTTTGTATTACCGAAGACTTTTTCATAAAGTAGCGGGCTTATCCGATCAAATACAACGTACAGACCAAGAAGCAGCATGCCGACTCCTATCCATCTATGGTAGTTTTGAAGTCCGCTCACAATAGGTATATCTTTGACCTCACCGTGTTCCAGTCGGGAAATACCCTGCAGAGCATCGAAGAAGGAGAAGAACCAGAACACCGGGATTAGGAACAGGAAGAAAGAGAGACGCAATACATCCAGCATATACAAGGAAAGTAAGAAGCCGATCATTAGCTGAATACCACGAATTTGCATCCCAATATATAGGTGACCGGCGCCAGGGAAGATGGACAGTAATGTAGCGACTGTACGATTCTTTTGGTTGGAACGATTATGATAGAAATCATCAAAGAAAGAACAGTCAATCAGTTCAAGGTTTGCTTGTTTGCGTTTAAGAAGATTAAGCGCATCGTACATCCCATAGAATAAGATAACAGGTAATGCTAGTAAGAAGGCTAGAAACGAGTCTCCCCCAGTCATTCCAACGACGAAGAAGATGAAAATAGGAATTCCGAAGAACAAGACCATTATCGATAATCCACGCTTCATGAGTCCGAGATGGAAATGAGCAAGACCAGGGATGAACGACAGTAGCAATACCTTGGAGCGTTCAGGATCGTACACTGGTGGACTAGCTGGTGATAGGTGTTGATAAGAAGGTCCCTTCATAAATGGTGGTTGCTGCGCTGCCTGATTGGAGCTATAAGCTGCTTCAGGTGCGAATGGATCTCTTCCATAACCTGTTGTTGTGTACGTTTGTTGAGCTGGGTTAATGAAAGCTTGTGCGTGATATGCCTTTAACTTCCGTATGGTGAGTATCATATCAATGAAACAAATACTCCATAAGATAACACCACCTGCAAACAGTAAGAGTAATGGATCAAAGTCAGGGCTATCAAATAAGATAACAAAAAACATTAGAACTGCCGTCCAGAACGGAATGCCATAACCCAGTGCTTTCACAGGTCGTTGCATATATAAATGCCCCAGACCAGGAAACAGGGAAATAAAATAAGGGAAGAACCCTTGTATTTGAACCATGATGAAACCTCCTTCACTCAATTAAAATTTATTATTTAAGGCTTCTTGGGATGTATATCATTTAAAAAGATAGCGGTCTGATCCACTAGTTTCTCAGATACAGAAGTTTCTCGTTCAGCTGTACGGCTCTGTAGACCATCAACTTGCTCAAACAGTCCATTGAAGACACCTGTAACCATGAGAATAATCGTTGCTGCTGCAGCAATTAGATAGTTGCGAAGTGAACGCCAGTGATCGATCCTTACAGGTTCGATGTTAGAAGAAGGGGTCTCAATTTCTACCTGCTCTATATTTGGGCCGAATATTGTAGTTAGAATGTCGTTTGTTAACGCATCACCATCTAATGGACTAGGCAGGCGTGATGAATGAAGCTCCAAATAGGTTGTATAGGTGAATAAGCAGACATCACACTGATAAAGATGATCCTCAATTTCAACTGCAAATTTATCTGGCAGATCTCCTCGAATGTAGCTTTCCCATATGTCTTGCTCGTAATGGCTCATTCAAAATCCTCCTCCTTCCAACGTTTACGCATCCACTGTTTGGCACGGTATAGCTTAGATTCTACTGTTTTGGTTGCTACGCCTTGCTCGTCAGCAATTTCTACATAGGTTTTATTCTCAAAATAATAGGCTTCGACGACTTCACGATAATTGTCCGGCACTTCTTGAAGTTGCGCATGCACAAGCTGCCTTGTTTCTTTCATAACTACTTGTTGCTCGGTTGTAGGGTCAAGGTCGAGATATTGCCTTTCGAGATCTGAGGCGGTTAATTGATTCGGATCTGTCAAAGCATTCTCCCGCAATTGTATACGTTCGGACTTCCGCAGATGATCGATTGCTTTATTCATTGCGATGCGGCTAATCCATGTCTTGAACCCCTTGAACTCGTACTGAGGGAGGGCGCGATAGATTTTCACAAAGGTTTCTTGTGTGACGTCTTCTGCATCGGCATGATTCTTAACTACGGAAAACACGAGCTTGTAAATATACGCTTGATACATGTGTATCAGTGTGCTGAAAGCACGTTGGTCGCCGGACAAGATTCGTTCGATCAGAACGTGTTCTTCGATTGCGTCTCCCCCCTCTCCAATTTAATAGACGTACATATATTTAGATAACCCTGCACTTACTTTTACTTCTATTATATTTGCTTGTATACCCACACTTTTGATGTTACAGATTCATATTTTATTAGTAGGATTTAGGATTCTATAATCAGAAGAGGGGAGTATGATGCAAGTGAGTACTAATTATCGTCAATGCCAAAAGTATCTCAATAAAGAAGTGCAAATTAGAACGACACAAGGTGTATATGAAGGAACAATTACTAAAGTAGATAGAGATAAAGTATACCTGAAAGTTAATTCGGGTAATAGAGATGATAGAAAAGCCTATACATCGTGGTTCTTCGCTCCTTTTATTTTACCTCTTGTATTGTTTGATTTACTTGCAATTGTGTTGTTAGAGCCTAGGAACCGCTTTAGAAATGATCGTCGACACCAATGCTGCTGCTCTAGATGTTGCGGTCGTCGTTTTTAACAAAAAATCCCTCAGCTAAGAGGGATTTTTGTGTTTGATCATTAAGTTATTCAGCCACGTTTCCCTGAAAAGTGACTACACCTTCTGAGGCAGGGATTTGTCCGATAACCATATGTATGAGTAAATTGCCTAGCTCACTGTTACATTGAATAACCGAACATTGACCGAGATCAATCTGCATATGAATAGGTGGGAAGAGTGTAGAGTTACCTCTCTTTTTGGAAACATGCTCGAGTTTAAGTAAAGCCATAGTGGAATCGCGCCATTTATAAGATTAGTTGTGAACAAAGTCAGGGTAACCTTGAATGACGCCATACGTCAATAGAAGATTGAATGAAATGAATAAATAGAAAAAGAAGGAGAAATGAACGATTCTGTTGAAAACACTTTCATCTAAGTATTCCTAAAATTTCCTGATAGGGGATGGATTAATAATGACTAGACAGCATGTGCAAATGGGTTATGCACCGGAAGATAAATTGCTAATCATTAACGCAGACGACTATGGAATGTGCCACTCGATGAATGATGCTGCGCAGCAACTGCTATTAGCAGGAGCCATATCATCTGCAACGCTTATGGTGCCATGTGCATGGGCTAAGGAAGGAGCTGCCTTTGCTAAAGCGTATCCTGGGCTTGATATTGGTGTTCATCTCACATTTACAAGCGAATGGGAGCATTATAAATGGGGTCCCGTTACACGGAATACAGAAGTAGGAAGCCTTATAACAGATGATGGATTCTTTCCTGAGGATTGCTTGACATTCGAACTGAATGCGGATGACGAGCAAATACGAACGGAAATTAGGAATCAAATTGAGCAAGCAATTGCATGGGGTGTTGATCCATCACATTTAGATATTCATATGGGTAGTTTATATGGACTAGCGACAGGTAGAGACTTTCTCGAAATTGTTCTAGAGGCTTGCGAACATTACGGATTACCACTTCGACTCCCGCGCGGTTTCACGGCTATGGCAGAGCTTCCGCAGGTGTTGAAGGATATGGCTTCCGCAAGGATTAAGCTAGCTGAGGAGAAGGGAATCATGATTCTAGATGATCTTCTTACACATCCGTTTCATTATACACCTGGAGAAACCTATGATGAGATGAAGCAAGGGATGATGCAGATGATTCGTGGCTTAAGACCTGGAATTACGGAAATTTACATTCACCCTGGATTTGCTACTGAAGAGCTGAAGGCGATTCAACCAGATGCACCTAAACGTGATATGGAAGCGCGATTGTTCCTTGATGAAGAGATTCGTGCGTTAATTGTTAGTGAGAACGTACGCATGATTACTTGGAAAGAACTACGCGATCATCAGCGCCAAATAAAGGTGGAGCGGGACTAGCTGGTCTAATTGTATTGATGGATGTCATGCTAGCTGAAATTATTGATGAAGATGAACGAAGAACAGGTGAGCGTAGAGAAGGTATGTTCTTCGGTATGAACGGCTTTATTATCCGCTGGGGGGTATCCTTGCAAGCTGTCATCATGGGGCTTATATTAGAATGGACGAAATATAATTCTGATCTATCGTCGATAGATACGAAGAAGAAACAGACTGGCAGGCCAGTTTAGGAGGACTAAGGATGAAGAGAGCCATACTGGTTACAATTAGCTGTGTATTATCTATTATGACTGCTTCAGGTGCTGCTAAGGCCGAGGAGTCGATTCAATTTACTGATGTACCAAGCAGTCACTGGGCGATGAAGTCTATTAAATGGGGCATAGAGAAGCAATCAATTAGTGGTTATGGTGATGGGAAATTTATGCCGGATCAATATGTAACTGAAGCTGAATTTATAAGAATGTTGCTGTCGACCTATCAATTACAGGCCGAAGGCAGTAAGGATGACCACTGGGCTAACAAATACTATGACTATGCGGAAGCTAATCAATGGATAGCACTCACAGGACTTAGTGATGCAAGCGTTAAGGACAAGCCAATTAGTAGAGGCAATACAGCTATGATCATGAATAATGCACTTGGTATTGATCCACAGTCAGTTGATACTGCGATTCTTAAATTGTATGAGTTGAATCTATCGAGTGGTAAGACAGAGAAAACAATCGTTGGCTTTCAGGCAAACCAATATCTCACTCGTGCTGAGGCCATTACGTTCATTCGTAATTATGCGAATCAGTATGATGGGGTTAAATCTGTAAAACGTATGATTCGTGAAACATCAGTTGAAGTAAGAAATAAGTTAACCATCTTTGGAGTTACGGATCTTGTTCAGCGAATCGCGGCGCAGAAGCAGTACCGTGTCACCGTATCTGGGGTGACGATCATTGGCAATGAAACGGTCGTACCAAATGCCAAAACGATATATGTAGAACGAGTTGGAGATGCGAATGAAGTAACGCAGCTTGTCACGATCAATATGAATGCAAGTCCGAGTGATCGTAAGCTTATATTCACATTAAGTAATGTAAATGGGACGAAGAAAGAAAGTCTGCAATTCGTATATGAACTCATTAAGGAGCTTGCAGTTGGCGGCTTAGTTTCACAGGACGAGATCTATAAAGCCCTAACGGAGAATAAAGAAGCTTATATAGGTGGTATCTATCTACAGTCACATCCTAATGAGGATGGAACATACCCTGTGTTTACAGCTGATCGAATTGTAAGCGAGACGATAGGGAGCGTTGAAATTGTACAATAAAGGAATAACCATACTGATAGGTGCTGCTTTTCTATTCGTAACCTATGCAACTAAGGATGCGATTGGAACGAACTTAATATTCATTTACTTAGCTATTATTAATGTCATCGGCTTAATGATTATGGTAAATGACAAGAAGAAAGCTCAGCGTAATAGCAGACGTATACCTGAACAGGTGATGTTTAGAGTGGCTGCAATTGGCGGTGGAATTGGATCGCTGGTCGGAATGAATATGGCACGCCACAAAACAAAAAAGTGGTATTTTCGATTGTTTATCCCCTTACTTATGATTGTTGATTGTGTTTGGATTATATATTGGTACCTGTAGGGTTAATAGAAATACGAATCATGATGTAGTCACATAGAACAACGAGCGTCGAAGTCGGAGCTCGTTGTTTTTGTTTTTCATTATCACGGTATCATTGAGTCATTTGTGAAGTAGATTAAAGTAGATTAAAGTAGATTTACAATAATAGCTGTCGAAAATTGACAAAACTTTCTAATCTAGTATACATTTATTATATTATTTTGAAATTAAAAAATTATTTGGAGGTAATGTTATGAAAAAATCTTTAAAAATGATCGCAGCTACTATGGTGCTATCCCTGAGTATCTCAGGAATTGTTAGTGCTAAGACTGTAGACTTCACAGATGTAAGCAGCCACTGGGCCAAAGAAGCTATTAATTGGGGCGTAGAACATGGTGCTGTTAATGGGTATGAGGACGGCACGTTTAAACCTGATGCGAACATTAATGAAGCTGAGTTCTTGTCGATGTTCTTACGTGCATTCGGTGCGGAAATCGCAAAATCAGATACTAATTGGTCAGATCCAGTCTATGAAACGGCTAAATCTCTCAACTATCCCGTATTAGGTGAGAAAGACAATGCAATTCGCAATCAACCGATTCTTCGTTCACAAGTGGCTGAAATTATTGCAGGTGCAAATGGTGAGAGCTTAACAGGTAACGATGCAATCACTTATTTACTAAACCAAGGTTATACAGCTGGTAAAACTGCACCAACAGTTGAAGGTTATGCAGGTGGAGATTCACTAAGTCGTGCGGAAGCAATCCAGTTTATTAAGACACTAAATTCCAAAGGATTTACGGAGTTGCAGGCACGTCCTGAAGCAGGTAAGACAGAAGAGGTAAAAGAGCCAACAGAGGCAACAGCTTTTGGCAAAACTGTTATTGCACTTGTTAACAAGCTTGTAGCAAATCAGCCAGCGTATAAAGTGGTTGAACACCCTACTTATCTTGAAATCCAAAAAGATGATAAACTGATTGCTTCATGGATATGGTATGCTTTTGATCGTGAGTGGAATGAGATTGGCTTAAGTGATGCGGGTAATAAAGAAAGCATTGCATTTGTAACCAAGTTAGCTCAACAAGGCGGCATTCCTGTCGATGATAAATTCGGCGAGGTTATTGCTCAAGTAAATAAATCTGGCAAAGATCAGAAGGTTGAAGCTGGTCAGTTTAGTATTAATGTAATTGCAGGCTATGTGAAAGATCAAGTCAGTATCGTAATGTATATTAAACAAAAATAGATGGAATCATAGAGTTGTAAAATTAGATGTAACGAATGGGATCCTCTAGGGGATCCTTTTGTTATATAGAGGTACTTGCAATTCGTTACAAATTGTCTATTAAACTATTTAATATTAAAGTTAGGTCGATCTATCATTGTAAAATAGTCTGTCATCATGATACCATTTAGAATGGGTCAATTAATTCAAATATTTGTAATTGTATTGAAACCTTTTGGTCTTGTTATTCGTCTAATATAGGGCTATGTGTCTCTAAAGAGAGGGTGGTGAAAGGATGGGGTGGCTAGCTAAGGTTAGAAATACCATACATAAAGAAAAAGAGTCAGAACAATCAACTCAAATAGTAACCGAAATAACAGCTGATATAACAAATGACATAGCTAATGACATAGCAACTGAAACCGTAACTGACCTTGTAGATGATAACGCAGCAAACCGTGCAGAGAAGATTACAACAGAAGAGACTGTAGAAGAGACTTTAACCAAAGAGATTGCAGAAGAGACTATAACCCAAAAGACTGTAACCAAAGAGGATTTGAAGAAGGCTAAGAAAGAAGCTAAGAAAGAAGCTAAGAAAGACAAGAAAACTTCTAAGAAAGCATCCAAGAAGAATGCTGATAGTGAGGACGTATCTGAGGATTTAGAGATGAGTGCTTACGATCAGGCACCTATTGATGAAACACAGCCTCTGCTTACAATCAGAGATGTTGAACGCTCATTTCAAGTGGGTAGCCAGAAGCTTGAAGTGTTAAAAGGAATAAATATGACACTGTATCCTAAGCAGTTAATTATGCTGCGAGGGCGATCGGGTTCGGGTAAAACGACACTCCTTAATATTCTCGGGGGATTAGATCAACCGAATGAGGGTGAAGTGTTATTTCGGGATCATCCTTTCCATTTATGGAACGATGATCAACGAACAGAAGTAAGACGTAGAGAAATTGGGTTTATTTTTCAGACTTTTGCACTAATGCCATTACTTTCTGCTTATGAAAATGTTGAATTAGGATTACGTATGGCCGGTGTACCTCGCCATCTTTGGAAATATAGAGTTCGACATTGCATGCAGTTGGTTGGTCTTGAAAAAAGAATGCATCATCGCCCTTTCGAAATGTCAGGGGGAGAACAGCAGCGTGTAGCAATTGCCAAAGCGATTGTTCACCGTCCTAATTTACTCTTAGCGGATGAGCCGACGGCTGATCTTGATTCACAAATGAGTGCGCAGATTATGTCTGTATTTCGCTCAATTATAGAGACGGAGAAAGTCACAATTTGTATGACGACTCACGATCCAACAATATTGGAGGTTGCAGATCATGTCCTTGAAATGGTGGACGGGAAATTCAAGCAAGTCTAAGCTGCATAAAGGAAAAGTGCTGCTAGTCAGCATGCTTAGTCTTGTGCTAGTACTTACTTCGGGGTGCTCTTTGCTGCCTAAAGAGGCTGATGAGGAAGTACTTCCAACGATTAATCCGCCGAAGCTTTCCAAGAAGCCTGAGTATGAAGTGAAGCTTGGAACCATGGAGACTGCCGTTAAAGGTGTAGGCAGGGTTATGTCGACAAGGGAGGAACAGCTCTCCTTTACGCAAGATAATAAGCGTGTTAAAGCTGTACATGTGGAGTCTGGTCAACAGGTGACAGCAGGGCAATTAATTGCTGAACTCGATATTGCGGATTTGGAGTCGCAATTACGAGTTATGCGCCTGGAGAGGAAGAAAGCTGAGCTTACACTCAAAGAGTCTTATCGTAGCAGTGAGAAAACGATTGAACAACTAGAACAGGATAAGCTTGATCTCGAAATGCAGTTAGAGAAGCTCACTGAAATGGAAGAAACGGTTAACAGCGCGAAGATTTATGCTCCATTCGATGGAACGATGTTTGGTGTATACATACAAAAGGGTGATACAGCCAAAGCTTACACACCAGTAGCTGTTATCGCTGATCTATCGGTTCTAACCATAGGGGTTACAGTTAGTAACGCTGATGATTTGAAAAAAATCACACTGGGTATGGATGTTACGGTAGATATTAACTCGGCCGGTAAGGTACAAGGGAAAGTGAAGCAGCTTCCAAGTCCTAAGTCCGAAGATAGTAACAACAACCAAAATAAATTTGGTTCAGATAAGCAATCTATTACTGATTTTCTCTTGATTGATGTTGACCAAATGCCTGAGGGTGTAACACGTGGAACGCCGCTTGAAGCCAAATTCGTCATACAGAAGAAAGAAAATATTGTTGTGATTCCTCCTTCAACTCTTCGTACTTCTGGTGGTCGAAGCTATGTGCAGGTCGTTGATAAAGATGGCAATAAACAAGAAGTAGACGTAGAAGTTGGACAGCAGGAAGCAACACAAGTTGAGATTATTAAGGGATTAACAGCCGGGCAGAAAGTCGTAGGTCGATGAGCGTATGTTGATGCTGCGGTTTCTTTTTCGAAAAATGTGGAAAACCCGTTGGCTGACAGTTAGCACGTTCTTGGGACTTATCGTGGCAGTTGCATTTACGACAAGTATTCCTATGTATGCGGATGGGGCACTCAAAAGAGTCGTAGCCAAAACATTGGAAGAAAGCGAAAGTGGTATGCCTCCAGGCTCGCTGTTGATGCGTTATCAGGCAACAGGCTCTGTACGTGCTGAGATGGATGCTTTTAATGATGTAGATACATACATACGTGAGGAAATTCCAACAGATATTGAATTTCCACAACAAACTTATATACGTGCTCTATCCTTACGCGGTGCAACAATAACGCCCACCGATCCAGCTAAAATCGATGGTAGCAAACGCAGACAAATGTCAATTGCGACCTATAGTGGTTTTAAAGATAAGGTGGAATTAGCTTTAGGTAGATGGGCCTCCGATAAAGTCACGGATGGTGTTATTGAAGCCGTAATTCTTGAAGAAACGATGTTTCGTCTGGATATGCATGTAGGGGATATTTATAACTATCCGATTACGGCAGTTTCCAAAGGTAAGCCGCTTAAGGTCAAAATTGTCGGTACGGTTAAGCCAATTAATGAGAATGATCCCTACTGGTTCCAAGGGTTTGAGGCCATTCTTGCAAACTTAATCGTAGATGAACAGATGTTTATCGATCAATTACTGGTGAAGGATAAAATTCCGCTTAATTTAGCTAACTGGTATTATGCTTTTGATCTTAAGGAAATCCAAACCAGTAAAATTCCTGCACTAGAGAAAACACTAACTCGTCTGGATATGAATTTATTTGCCAAGTTAACGGATACGAAGGTAGATCAGTCGTTCCTTGGCTTGCTAAGCGAGTTTAAGACGCAGGGCCTTCAGTTGCAGCTCTTATTATTTACACTTGCAGCCCCAATTCTGGCAATGGTGCTCTACTACATTGTTATGAATGCCAAGCAATCACTTGATCGGCAAAGAACAGATATTGCTGTAATCAGGTCGAGAGGTGGAAGTACCAAGCAAATTATTTGGATTTATTTACTTGAAGGGCTAATCCTTGGTGCTATTGCTATGATCATTGGTCCTATCCTTGGATGGTTCTTAGCCAAAAGTATTGGATCAGCGAATGGGTTCCTTACATTTGTTGATCGCAAATCCATTCCTGTAGCATTCACATTAGATGCTGCGTTATACGGTTTAGGTGCGGTTGTTCTAGCTATTGTAGCAAGTGTTGTCCCTGCTATTATGTACGCTAAGTCCTCTATTGTTGGGAATAAACAAAAGCAAGCACGAACCGATCGCAAGCCTTTCTGGCAAAGATGGTTTATAGACATCATATTAATCGGGTTAGTGTCATATGGGTGGTATTTATTCAATAGCCAGCAGATGCTATCACAGCAGACAGGGTTAACCACGGATCAAATGCAAGTACAGCCTGTATTATTCTTTGTACCTGCGCTCGCTATTTTTGCATTAGGTATGTTCTTCTTAAGAATCTTCCCGTGGATCCTTAGGTTTTTTAGTTGGATTGGCAAGAAGGTTCTACCTGTATCTATGTATTTAACCCTAACTCAGCTATCTCGAAGCAGCAAATCTTACTATCCACTTATGCTGCTCCTTACACTAACAATAGGTCTTGGCGTTTATAACGCTTCAGCAGCCAGAACGCTGGACTTAAACTCCACAGAACGAACGCTTTACAGTTATGGTACTGATGTAGTATTGGAGTTAGGCTGGGAAAGTGTAAGTGATGAAATACCTACTGGTCAAGGTAATGGTCAGAATGGTAACGGTGGTAAAGGTAATGGCACAGGCGGTAACGGAAGTGGCGGCAATGGCGGCACTGGTGGTGGTAACAACGGTGGCACTGGTGGAGGTAATGGTGGTAATGGAGGAGGCAACGGCGGTGGAACTGGCGGTGGCGGACAGAAACCAGGTATTGAAGCTCCGAGGAAGGTTCGATTCATTGAACCTCGCTTCCAAATGTTTAGTGATTTAGACGGCGTTGAGCATGCAGCACGAGTGTTACGTACCAAAGGAAATGCAGTTGCTGCAGGTAAATCGCTAGGACAAGGAAATGTTATGGGAATTGATAATGATCAATTTGCTCAGGTTGCTTGGTTCCGTAACGATTTATTCCCAACTCATCCGTTTAAATATTTAAATTTACTTGGGACGTACGAGCAAGCAGTAATTGTCCCTGAATCTTTTGCAGAGAAGAATGGACTTAAGCAGAATGATGTTATAACGATATCGATTAATCAACAACCGCTTGAGTTTGTCATTGTTGCAACTTTGCCTTATTGGCCAAGTGAGTATCCAGATGATAAACCATTCTTTATTACGAATTTAGAATACATCTATGATCAAATTCCTGTTATACCTTATCAAGTTTGGTTAAAGGTCAAAGAGGGTGCCTTGGTAGGACCGATGATAACTGAATTGCAGGATAAAGGTGTAGTGCTTGCATCGGTTAAGGATGTAAATAGCGCACTTGCTATTCAAAGTAAACATCCGTCTAGAGGCGGCGTGTTTGGTATTCTGAGCTTAGGATTCCTAGTGTCAGTATTAATCTCCCTGATCGGTTACTTGCTCTACTGGTATTTCAACCTGGCGAGCAGGGTTGTACAATTCGGTGTACTTCGTGCGATGGGACTTAAACGTAAACAGCTAACCGGTATGCTTCTGTTAGAACAAATACTGACTGGTGGGCTCGCTATCGGAATTGGGATTGGTGTTGGTAGACTTGTGAGCTTACTCTTCCTGCCATTCTTGCAAACGGCAGATAATGTAAAAACACAGGTACCTCCATTCCGAATTATATTTGAGGCCAAGGATACCCTTCAATTGTACATTGTCGTCGCCGTCATGATGGTGACAGGTGCAAGTCTACTATTCGTGCATATTCGTAGCTTACGTGTTCATCAAGCTATTAAACTCGGAGAGGAGCGGTAAGGGATGATTGAATGCGAAAGTTTAGTCAAAATCTATAAAACCGATGATATCGAAGTCGTCGCTTTGCAAGGCCTGAACATTAATGTTAAGCCTGGTGAAATGATGGCTATTATCGGTAACAGCGGTAGCGGTAAATCTACCTTACTTAACATATTGGGCGGTCTTGATCGCCCTTCCGCAGGGCAAGTACGCGTAGGTGAATGGGATCTACTCAAGGTAACCGATGAACAGCTAGTAGAATATAAACGCAATACAGTTGGTTTTATCTGGCAGAATAATGCGCGTAACTTACTTCCGTACTTATCTGCCTTGGAGAATGTTGAAATGCCCATGCTGCTTAGTGGCAAAGTAGATCGTCCATATGCTAAGCAACTGCTCGAATGGGTTGGGCTTAAGCATCGGATGAATAATAAATTACAGCAGCTATCTGGGGGAGAGCAGCAGCGTGTGGCTATTGCGATTTCACTTGCAAATCGCCCGCAGATGCTGCTTGCCGATGAACCAACTGGCTCAGTAGATTCACAGACATCCGATATGATTATGGATATTTTTCGTCGTTTGAATCAGGAACTGCAAGTCACGATTGTTATTGTTACGCATGATTTAGCTTTAGCAGGTAAGGTTGATCGTGTAGTTGCCATTCGAGATGGACTGACCAGTACGGAATTTATTAAACGCAATCAGCACTTAGATGATCCACTTACTGGATTCCATGGTGGTTTAAACGAAGCGCATGAGGAATATGTTGTACTTGATCGAGTAGGACGTTTACAAATACCAAGAAATCTTTTGGAAGCCTTGCAGATCAGCAATAAAGCAACGCTGGAGTTCGATGGTGAGAAGATTTTGATTAAGCCACCTAAGAACGCTGAATAGCTGGTAAACCAATAACAACTTTTAGAGGGGGAAACGCAAATGAAAGGGAAGAAGTTAGCTTCTATCATCTTAACAGCTGTCATGGTCGTACCGTTACTTGCTGCTTGCTCAATGGGAGCTAAGGGTGATGATAAGACAGAGCGTGTTCTGCGTATTGCAACAAGTGATGGTTATAGTGGAGATGATGAATATTTCCGCCAACAATTCACCGATATTTTTGAGTTCAATAACCCGAATATCAAGATTGAAATCATTTCCACCCGTGATGATAGTGAAAGGTATAACTACAACAATGGCAGTGGCAATGAGCAACCTAAGACTTTCAAAGATCCTTTTGTGAAAATGCAGGAGTTAATGGAGGGCGATAATCCACCTGACATCGTCATGATGAACTATGATCAAATGTCTGAATTGCTGGAGAAGAATTTACTTGCACCTCTCGATAGCAAAATGACGGAAGATAAGTTTGATACGACTGATTATGTGCCAGTCGTTTATGATGGTATTAAGAGCTTGAGTCCGGACGGCAAAATCTATGCGTTAGCACCACTCTTTAATTCGTCTGCCCTTGTATATAATAAGCAGCTTTTTGCAGATGCTGGCGTTGAGCCTCCAACAGATAATATGAGCTGGGATGATGTTTTTGCACTGGCTTCGCGTGTGTCTAAACCAGAAGGCAATAAGCCTGTATATGGATTCTCTTTTAACTCGCAGAAGTGGCGCGATCCTTTCAACGAATTTAATATGTACACAGCTCCATTGAAATTAAGTTATTTTGACGAGGCCGCAGAGAAAATGACGGTTGATACAGATGACTGGGAGAAAGTATGGAATAAGATGTATCAATTGCAGCAAGATAAAACAGTTCCACCGATGCAAGATCCGAACAACCCTAATAGTTTTCAGGAGAATCCTGAAGAACAGGGTCCATTCTCTTACGACAGCTTTATGATGGGCAAATTAGGAATGACGATCATGAGCTATGGTCAACTCGCACAAATTATTGATGCTAACAAGCATGCAGAACAAATCAAGAATTATAAAGCGATCGATTGGGATGTAGTGACGATGCCAAGTCATCCAGAGCAACCAGGCGTTGTTCCTGGCGTGTATATTAGTGGATTAATGGGGATTAACACGAAGGCGACGAACGTAGATGACGCATGGAAATTCATCAAATTTATTAATAGTCCGGAATGGGCTAAATTAAAATCAAATGGCTCTTATCAGTTGCCTGCTCGTAAAAGTTATATTAAACCCAAAGACGGAGCGGACTTCCATATTGAAGCCTTCTATAACATCAAGCCATCTACTTTCTCGGAAAATGATTACTATAAGCTGTATCGTGAAAAACCAAGCATAGGCATGGCAATCGATCCAGGTCGTAATCTACTGCAAGAGGTTCTGCTTGGTAAGAAGAAAGCTCGTGAAGCGCTGAAAGAATGGCAAACACAAGGGGATGCGGTCCTGCAGCAAATTAAAGCAAATCCGAATGGTCCCATTAACATGCAACAAGGCGCCTCAAGTACAATGATGAGATAAATGATGATGGAATAAATAATACATGACAGAGCCACTGAATCTATTTCAGTGGCTTTTGTGTTCTAGGATATGTTATATACAACCACTGGCTAGGCAGACTGAATCTCTCATGTGCTAGAATAGAAGATAATTGGATTACATGCGAAGTATGCAATAACGAGGTGTGAAATGAACAAAACGATAGGATTATTTGCACATGTAGATGCTGGCAAAACGACATTTGCTGAGCAGTTGCTTTACTATACACAAAGTATCGGACAACCCGGGCGTGTCGATCACCGGGACGCCTTTCTTGACAGTCATGCGATTGAAAAAGAACGAGGCATCACGGTATTTGCCGATCAAGCAGTTATGAACTTTCAAGGATCGACATACTATTTGATTGATACCCCGGGTCATGTTGATTTCTCACCAGAAATGGAACGCTCTATTCAAGTCATGGATTATGCAATTGTTATTGTTAGTGCTGTTGAGGGTGTTGAAGGACATACCGAAACTGTATGGCATCTACTAAGAAAACATCAAGTACCGACGTTCTTCTTTATTAATAAAACCGATCGAATCGGTTCCGATATCAACCGGGTACTAGAAGAGATTCAGGTCCAGTTGACAGAGAACGTCTGTGATATGAAGCAATCTTTGGAACAAGGCATGCAAGAAGAACTGATTGAGTTCCTTGCTGAACGAAGTGATTCCTTATTAGCAATGTATATGGATCAAGGTTATGATGCGCAGGTATGGCTTGCAGCCATGTCAGCCATGATTCGGGATAATCAAATATTCCCTTGCTTCACTGGTTCCGCCTTACACAATGTTGGGGTTACAAGCTTCATGGATTCTCTGGAACTACTTACTTCAACGGAGTATGAGGAGCAAGCACCGTTTGCAGGGCGAGTGTACAAGATACGGCATGATGAGAATGGGACTAGGGTTACGTTTATTAAGGCTTTAAGTGGTTCCTTACAGGTCCGAGATGAGCTTACATATGGCAACGGTGAGAATCGAATAACCGACAAGGTAACTCAAATTCGAATGATCAATGGGAATCGAATGAAGCCGGTGAATCAGGTGATAGCGGGTGATTTATTTGCTGTGACGGGATTGTCATCGGCAGTGACTGGTGATGGATTAGGAACATTAGAGAATAGTGCCACTTATGAGCTAGTTCCAACTCTACAATCTAAGGTGCTGTTTAGTCCCACGGTTCATGCCAAGGATATGCTAAAATGTTTTCGGATACTCGATGCTGAAGATCCATCACTCCACGTGATGTGGAATGAACAGCTACAGGAAATTCATATTCATGTCATGGGAATGATTCAACTAGAAGTTCTTGAGCGGATTGTTAAAGAACGATTTGGCTATATCATTACGTTTGGTAGACCCGAAATCCTATATAAAGAGACGATTGCAAATGCGGTTTATGGCTGTGGACATTTTGAGCCGCTCAAGCATTATGCTGAGGTGCATCTAAAGTTAGAGCCAGCGGATCGTAATAGCGGCATTACATTTGTGAATGCTTGCCATCCAGATGTATTAGGGGCCAATTACCAGAACCTTGTGGGACAGCATCTGTTAGAACAAGACCATCATGGTCTATTAACAGGTTCAGCGGTTACAGATTTGAAGGTTACGCTTCTTAAAGGTCGCGCGCACAATCAGCATACGCATGGCGGGGATTTCCGTGAGGCGACATTTAGGGCGCTGAGACAAGGGCTTGAGAAGGCAGAGAGTATCTTACTTGAACCGTATTATGACTTTAAAATTAAAGTTCAATTAGACCATATAGGCAGAGTCCTTGCAGATATTCAACATGCAAGTGGGAGTTTTGATCCGCCTGAAACAATGGGGAATAAAGTTATTTTGACAGGTAAGGTTCCTGTAGCAACCTTTATGGACTATAGCATAGAGCTTGCTGCTTTTACCCAAGGCAAAGGGGCAATTAGCTTCTTATTTGGCGGCTATGATCGTTGCCACAATCGGGGTGAAGTGATAGAGAAGAGGGGATACGATAAGAATGCCGACCCTGAATACTCTTCTTCATCGATCTTTTGTTCGAAGGGACTAGGCTATACCGTCCCATGGGATCAAGCAGAACAACAAATGCATGTGTGAGCGAACTGGAGGTAGGGGAGCATCTAATCAGTGCGTCGTTCCTCCACCCTGGGCAATATCTACCGGATGCTTAATAGTAGCCTCAATCACGATGCGCAGTGCTGTTACAATCGTACCGAGCTCCATGCTTGGTTGATGTGGGCGATCAATTACTTGTTCAGGCAGGAATGGAATATGGACAAATCCGCCTCGTGACTGATTCTTACTATGAGCCAGTTCATGCATTAAACTGTAGAATAAATGGTTACAGACGAATGTTCCGGCAGTATTCGATACCGAGCTGGGAATGCCATTCAGCTTGAGTGCGCTAACAATGGCTTTGATCGGAAGCGTTGACCAGTAGCCAACAGGTCCATTAGCTATAACTTCCGTATCAATAGGCTGATTGCCTTTGTTATCTGGGATGCGAGCATCATCCTTGTTAATGGAGACACGTTCGATACTAATATCAGCCCTTCCGCCTGCTTGACCCACACAGATGATAAATAGGGGATTAAGCTCTCTTACATAATCGATGAGCTGTGCAGCAGATTCTCCAAATACGGTTGGAATTACACGTGAAATAACGGTATGCCCCTCTATTATTTCTCCCTCTAATTTCATCACTGCTTCGAGTGATGGATTGGCTGTCTCCCCACCGAATGGATCGAATCCAGTAAGTAATATGGAAGTCATCTTCTACATCCTCCAACTTCGTTATTAGCTCAAAAGCATCCCAACTGCCTAATTAAGGCACATACTTAAATATTTCAACCATCAATATCGTGTCATCGTTTAAATCCTTTTGCAATCTCTTCTTGCCACGCGCGTTTATGCTGTTCTTTGAAGGTATCTATATCATTCCCATTGCTATAAGCTTCACTCTCTATCAACCGTAAGTCTGGATTTCCATAAGTAGTTTCAAAAATATCAATCATATAAATATTAACTTAATTCCAAAATAAAATAAAGTATGCTAAAATTAAAGTTAGAACAAGCTAATCCAGAACAATTGGAGTGGGTAAACATGTATGATAATTTCAAAAAGAACTTAAGTGTTTTGTTTCAAATTTTCACAACCTTTGCCAAAATAGGCCCCGTAACCTTTGGTGGCGGTTATGCGATGATTTCAATGATCGAGAAGGAGGTTGTCCATAAGAAGGGTTGGGTCAAAGAAACCGATGTTGCGGATGTATTTGCACTATCACAATCTATTCCAGGCGCGATTGCAATTAATTCGGCTACATTTATTGGATTCAAAATTAGGAGAACACTCGGTGCTATTGCTGCTCTACTAGGCATCCTATTACCTACCTTTTTAATCGTATTGGCACTATGTATGGCTTTTATATATGTTCAGGATAATCCCTATATTGTTTCGGCCTTTAAAGGCATTGGGGCAGCAGTCGTTGCACTCATCGCTTACGCAGGTTTCAAGACAGCTCGTACAGGTGTAATTGATAGAAGCACGCTATTCATCACCATAGCTACAATCGTGCTTCTCTTATTTTTTCATGTGAACTCTATTATTGTGATTGTATTAGGCGCTTTGGTAGGGATAATTGTCATGCAAATGAAGAATCTCCGAACAATTAAGCTGCACGGAGAGAACGGTAAGGAGAAGAGCATATGATTTTGTGGGAGTTATTTTTTACTTTTGTAAAAATAGGATTTGTGTCCTTTGGTGGCGGCTATGCGATAATTCCAGTTATCCAACAACAAGTCATTCAGAACGGTTGGATGACGACGAAGAATTTTACAGATGTAATTGCCGTTTCTGGCATGTCCCCAGGTCCGATTGCAACGAATAGTGCGATTTTTGTAGGTTATCATACGGCTGGACTAGGGGGAGCTATCGTATCTGCAGTAGGTATGGTCATTCCATCTCTACTCATTGTGATTCTAGTAGCTACTTTCTTCTATAAAATAAATGATAATGTTTGGGTGCAGAATGCTATGTATGGCTTGCGTGCGGTTGTTACAGGTTTAATCTTCTATGGCGCCATTCAGTATGCACAGAGTAACGGGATAATTGGTGAGATTACAACTACGTCTGTGCTTCTAATTGGTCTATTCGGCGTTTGTTTATTTGTACTAGCTAGTACGCGTGTGCATCCCCTAGTTATCATTCTAGCTTCAGGTCTTGTAGGGGTTATGGTGTTCTAAACATCATTTGCTCACACACCATGTCGTCATACAGCGTTTTCCCGCCACAATAGTCGTCTTAATCGGTTCGAATAAAGTACTCTTTAGCGACTCTGTCATCCCTATCAGCAATTCCTCATCTACTAAGAAGCGAGTACTCCCATCAGGCAAGCGATAGCGGCCATTCTGCGTAGGTATTACTAGCTGCTCCATACCAATAGAGGATGCGAGACGTACAAATAGACTTCCTCCTGGTTTAAGCACACGCCACATTTCATGAACCATCCGCTCAAAATGATGCTTATCTTCAGCAAAATGCAGCACAGCGCTACTGATCACCCAGTCAAAGCTCTCTTCCGCAAAGCTTATGTGATCTACAGCCTCGACACGAGCCTGTTCGCTCGACCAGTTAGGTGATAGCTTCTCTCCGAGTAATTGAACCTCCCAAATAGCCTCTTCTGATTGATCAATCGCATAGACATCATAACCATTTCGCAGCAAATAAACGAGATTACGACCCGTACCGCATCCAGCATCCAAAATTCGCATATCAGGTGTAATCCGCCCTTTTAACAACTGATCGAACAAGTAAATATCTATATTGCCAAACTGCTCATGAAGACTCTGCATCATATTCAACTCGCTTTCCGTATAGGATTTACTTGTATTGTAATACATGTCTTATTGTCATCATACAAAAATAGCTAATTAGGCATTATGACGTCGGTGCTAAGGTCCATCAACGAGTTTAGTATGAGTTAAACACCGAATGGGTTGAGTTGATATTTCCTTTGGTTCTAACAATGATTTATGATATAATATCAATTGTTGTGGCTCCGTAGCTCAGGGGATAGAGCGACGGTTTCCTAAACCGCAGGTCGGAGGTTCAATTCCTCTCGGGGCCGCCATATTGAATACTGTGAACCCTTATCGCATAAGGGTTCTTCTTTTTTATTAGGAACCTCTAAAGTAGCCGAATGACTAAGCCAATTAAGAAAATAATTAATTTCAGAAGTCACTCCTAACCGAGTGGCTTTTTTATATACTTATAGAGGAAAATCCTTCCTAATGTCGAAGTGTGACCGTATAGGAGGTGTAATGGATGTTAGATGAGAATCGCACCATAGTTGTTACCTTTACTTTTATCAATGGCATGAAAAAACAAACACAGTTTCATAACACAACTTTACAATCAGCAATGGAGAATTATTTACAAAATAGTACTGGTACGGTGTATGCACAAATTAATCTTGGAATAATTTATTTAGATAAAGTTTTATATGTCGATTTTGAAGAATATTAAGCGCCCAAGCGGTGCTTTTTCTTTTTGCATAAACCTAAACGGCTGAATAACCTGTACTTTCATCCAATCAAAATCATTTCAAGGACATATTATGTTATTAGTTGGAGAAAAGGAGGTATTTCAAATGGGTGAATGTTGTCGTGAAGAAAGACGTGAAGAAAGACATCATGGTATGTTTACTAATACAGGTGCGATTCTAGTTTTATTTATCCTTTTAGTTATTATATCTAGAGCATTTTTATTCTAAGAATGAATAGTTGAGAAGGTAGGATGTAATACGACTACATTTATAACCTTCATAGGGCATTCTCTCAATTGATTTCCGATTGAGTTTGTAGCAATCAAAGAAACATCAATTCATCCTTAAAGCCGCTCTTAACCGAGTGGCTTTTCTTCTTTTCTTGATTGCATGTTCTATTTGGCAAAATGCTTCAACGCTTCCCTCTGGCTTAACGCAGCGAGTGGAGTTTGCTCTACAAACTGCCGCACCCGATTAGGATCGGTCTTCGCATATTCACGCAGTGCCCAGCCAATGCTCTTTTGGATGAAGAACTCTTTGGATGACGAGCAGTGCTTTACATAACGAAATAAACGCTCTGCATCTGTCCGTCCTTTATATTTCAGTTGAAATAGAATGGCTGAACGCTGCAGCCAAATGCTATCCGATGTAATCCAAGCTTCAGCATAAGGCTCAATAAGATCGGGGTATCTGGTGAATAAATCACCAACCAAGTTGCTTGCTAAGAAGTCTACGGTGTCCCACCAGGAACGGGTGACAATGAGGTGTTGGGCTAACTTTATATGCTCACGTTCAAGCTGCTTCGCACGTTTACCGAGAAGATGCATCGCCATATTAGCATATTCGCGCTCAGGTAGAAGCCATAGCTCACGCGCAATGGTATCCAGTTCAGATACATCAGGCAGTCCGTGCAACTTCGTAAACTCACGAATGAGTGCTTCGCGTTCGGGTGTTTTAATGCCGAGAAAAGGGAAAAGATTTTTCATATATTTAGCCATTGGTTCTGCTTTCTCCGGATTGCGATGCGGTTCCATGTGGGCTTGCAGGGCTTGTACATAGGGATGAGTCATACGGATTTCCTCATTTCAAATGGATTGGCGGACAGTAGCAGACAGTAGCATGACAAATCAATTTAAATTGATTTGATTTCATTGTACAGATGAGTTGATGGATTTGCTAGATAGGTTATTACTTGTTAAGTACAATGTGCTTAATTTCCTGAGTTTAGTCCTTTAGTTGTGCTAGTAGCCTTCATGAGATAGACGTATAGACCTATCTTTGGGTGTAAGACCTTGATATGACTTGACCGACAGGAATCGCCCTCGTTAGAATTGTCTGGTAACAATAAGAAGATTTAGGGGGATTAGGAATGTCAAGGTTTCGTACATTTTGTACATATCTGCTGTCGGTAGTTTTATTTGTGATAGGCGTGGGAAATGCATCTGCGGAAGTAGTGTTTCGTGATACGGATAATCACTGGGCTAAGACGACGATTGAATGGGGAGTTTCTAAAGGTATTGCATCAGGGTATGGTAATGGCACATTTATGCCTAACCAGAATGTCACGGAAGCAGAGTTTATTCGGATGCTGATCGTTGGGATTACGGGTAAGGATCTGGAGAATACGTTCCTGACGGATCGTTGGTCGGACAAGTATTACAACCTGCTTCATTTTAAAAATTATCCCGTAGCTGGATACGCTGAATTAGAGCTGCGTGGGAAGTTCATCACTCGTAAGAATGTAGCGGAGCTGGTGTCTAGCGCAGACGGGGTCAATTATAGCGGCGATCAAGCTATTCAATATGTACTCGGTAAGAAGTATGCGTTAGGACGAGTTGCTGGAGAAAATACAGTGAGCAGCTTTATGGGGAATGAAACAATTACACGTGCTGAAGCCTTACAGCTTATCAAAAATTTAACGAATCACGGCTTAATTAATTTATATGATCGCCCATTAGAACCGACTTCGGCGGAGAAGTTGCCTAAGCTGCCAACAGCTTGGGATGTATTCCGTGATGAGATGCATATGGTGATTCGTCAGAAGGTTTTTGCTAAATATGATGGCTACCGGGTCTATGATGATGGTGACGCTAAGATTATCATGACGAAGTCTGAGCAACTAGGGCAAATGGATAACGCGGTGTCTGTTGAATTTGAGCAGCAAATTAAAGCCTTCAGCGGAGTTACAGTAACCGATATTAGCGATAAGCAGCAGAGAGGCATGCTGACGGATATCTTGAATCTGTATGGCTTTAAGGCGGATGACACGCTGCTTACGAAGATTGATGCAGTCGTGAAGGATAAGAAGGAAGCTGAGTTAACCATTAGTGGCAAGAAGCTAGTCATCGCACCGAAGCTAACGGGTCCTTCAGGTCAGGTCACGATCTATCATAAATGGTGGGAAGTCGCACGCTCGTAATAAGACAGTTTTAATTAATAGTTCTAATCAAACAAAAGACGCTTTAGAAGCACTTATGTGCTGCTAAAGCGTCTTTTTTACATAGAGTTTATATCGCTGAACATATCGCATTGAAACCGTCTCTTCGTGTATCCTCGAAAACTACTTCGCTACCGTCTTATTATAAACGTCTATCTTCTTCGTAATATTGCTTGCCGCACCGTCCAGGGCATCCTTAGGTGATTTTTTGCCTGTGATAGCCTCTTCCATTGCGCCTTCCATGATTTGTCTTGCTTCAGGGAATACGCCCATTACAGCACCTTGTGTAGCTTTGCTTATTTTGGTTGCATGAAGCTGATCGACTGCTGTTTTGAATTGTGGGAACTTCTTCATGTTCTCTTGAATCGCTGGTTGCTCATATGCTTTTTTGGTAATTGGGAAGTAGCCTGTTTTGGTATTCCAGAAAGCTTGCTGCTCAGGCATAGCCAGGAATTTGATGAATTCCCATGCGGCATTCTGTTCAGCTTCGGGGCGGTTGTTCATCATGTATAGACTTGCACCTCCAACAACTACGCCGCCATCCTTGGCATTCGCAGGTTTAGGTAGGAAAGCTGTTCCAACTTCGAATTTACTGCCAACAGCATCAACGATTCCACGTAGTGAAGCAGTTGAATCAAGTGTGATGGCTACTTGGCCGGCAACAAATGCTTTTTTGGTATCATCGGTTTTGCGGCCGAGGTTAAGTGCTGTTTTGTTATCTACCATTGATTTGAGCCAAGTAAGCGTCTGTACACCTGCTTCTGTGTTTGCAAGTGATTCTGTTGCGCTACCGCCTCTACCATTTCCGTTATTGATATATTCAGCACCTTGGTTAGCAAAGAATTGCTCCATGAACCAGCCATAAAGTGCGAATGAAGCGCCAGTAACACCGTCTTTGGTAAGCGCTTTGGTTGCTGCGGCTACTTCTTCATAGGTTGCTGGTGGTTTCTCTGGATCGAGTCCTGCAGCTTTAAACAACGTTTTGTTGTAGTACATGATTGGATTCGAAGTGTTGAACGGTACGGAATACAATTGACCATCGAATGTGTAGTAGCTAAGAATATTTTCTTCTAGCTGTGTTAGGTCAAACTTATCTTTATCGATAAATTTCTGCATCGGTGTAATCGCTTTGGAGTCGATCATGAACTTGGAGCCAATTTCGTATACCTGAATCATAGTAGGACCGCTTTTGGAGTCTAGTGATGCTTTCATTTTGTTCAAGCTCTCGTCATAGGTGCCTTGGAAAATTGCTTCAACTTGAATTTCCTTGTGTGAGCTATTAAAGTCACCAACTAATTTATCTACTGCTTTACCAAGCTCACCGCCCATGGAGTGCCACCAAACGACTTTAGTCGCTTCCGTACTCGCTGCTCCTTTTTTAGGCTCGGGTGTTGGTACTTCTGGGGTTGATTTAGTTGCGCTGTTTGAAGGTGAGCTTGCTGGTTTCTCTTGTGCAGTTTGACCACATGCGGATACGAATAACATCATGAATACCGTAACGAGTAAGACCCAACTTTTAGCTTGCAATTTTCTCAATTTCTTTCACTCCTCAGTAGTTGTTTAGGATTGGTTGTTTATATGAAGGTACACCTAGAACAGGGTGGACCGAATAGTTCTATCCTTTAAGCGCTCCGGCTGTAATGCCTTGAACGAGCTGCTTGAGGCCAAATATGAGCATGATAAAAGATGGCAGCAGCACTAATGTGACTCCTGCGAGTACGAGATTCCAGGAGGTGAATTCTTCGAATTGGAGCATGGAAATGCCGATTTGTACGGTTCGCATCACATCGCTATTGGTCACAAGGAGTGGCCATAAATACATATTCCAAGCATTCAGGAAGCCATAAATACCGAGCATACCAAGTGCGGGAAGCGATAGCGGGATGACGAACTTAATAAAACTTCGGAATAGTCCACATCCATCGATTTTGGCGGCATCAAATAACTCGCTGGGTAGCTGTAAGAAGAACTGACGCAGCAGGAATGTCCCAAATGCAGTGGCTATAAAAGGAATGGTTAAGGCTTGGAAGGAATCTAACCAATCCCAAGATTTAATGGTTAAGTAGTTCGGGATGATGGTAACTTCCCACGGGATCATCATGGTTGACATGAACGTAGCGAACCAGAATGTCTTACCTGGAAACCGTAAATGTGAGAAGGCATATGCTGCGGTTGAAGCTAGGATTAGCTGTCCAAGTGTGATGACGCTCGCCATAACGAATGAATTAACGATAAAGCGAATAATCGGAACCGTATCGAGTACGACCATGAAGTTGTTCAAATATAAGCTTGTAGGTAATAGCGGTGGTGGATATACGCCTGCTTCCTCAGGTGTCATGAAGGAGGATGAAATCGTGAAGAACAAAGGGAAGAGAATCGCAATTGCACATACCGTTAACAAGAGATAGTGGAGTGATCTAGGAACAACTCGGTTCATTGATAGTGGACCTTCCTTTCTACAAAGCGGAATTGAATGAACGTAAGCAGAAGGATGATGACAAATAGGACAAGCGCTTTGGCGCTTCCCGAACCGAATTGAAAGTTAACGAACGCATCTTGATAAATCGAGTTCACAATCACATCAGTTGACTGTGCAGGACCGCCTTTGGTTAGGATTTTAATTTGACCGAAGGCTTGGAATGAGCCAATGATCGATATAATCGAAACGAAGAATAGCACAGGTGATAATAACGGAATGGAGATGGTGAAAAAAATGCGATATGCGCCAGCTCCGTCCATTCGTGCACTTTCATAAATTTCAGAAGAAATGCCCTTTAATCCGCCAAGCACCACAATATAAGTAAATCCGAGGTTCATCCAGATCGTCATGATGGAAACGGATATTAACGCCCAGTTCGGATCGGTTAGCCAGGCAATAGGGTCTATCCCGATTAGGTTAAGCAGATAGTTTAATATTCCAATACTCGGATGGTACAGCATCGCCCAAATGACGGAGCTAGTTCCAACAGACAGGATAACGGGTAAGGAGAAAATCCATTGAAATAACTTCATCCCTCTTGCAGGATGATGAGTGAATGCAGCGAGTATGAGTGATAGGAGAATGACTGTTGGAACCGTTAGGAGCATGAAGAGTGCTGTTACCTTTAAGCTCTGATAGAAGTCTGGAGAGGTGAACATTTCCTGATAGTTATCGAGTCCGACAAATAAAGCGACTTTTCCTCGAGGATCGGTTAAATGTAAGCTCAAGTACACCGATTTGATCATAGGGTAGAACAAAAAAATTGTAAAAACAATGAGTGAAGGCGCTAGTAGCGTATAAGCTAGGCTAATTTCTCGCCAGTTTTTTAGGTTCTTCAGGATACTCAGGCCCCCTTGCTAGTTTACATTCATTGTAATTCTAGCTTGTAAAGGCAATGTTATCGGTAAGTTAACTGAGTATTAAATTAATTATTATTACGAAGTTAAATGAGGTTGTAACTGTTGGGTGATTTGCTGCAAGAAGGTGGCTATCGAACTGCATTAGTGGGGAAAGCGTACCTGCGTTTTGCCGGGATACAGCCTCCACTTGCGATGACAGGAGTCGATCAATCACAAGTGTGGCAGAATCCCGAGTTATCTGCTCGCGTTTCGCACGGTTAATTAATCGTGATATTGGCTTGATATAACTCCGCATTCCAATCTAATTTTGCGCCAAGCTTCTCTGTTACAAAGCGGAGCGGGATATAGGTGTATCCACCTCGAAGCTCGGGTGCAACTGGCATTTCTACGGGTTGTCCGTTCATGTAGGCTGTACGACTGCCAATGGTAAGAAGGAGGCTCATAGAGCCTTTGGAAGCTGTTATCTGCTGATTCGCTGCGTCCCATTTAAATGAGGCTTGGACGCGTTCGAATAACCCGCGGAACGGTACCATGGTCCAGTCATCCGTTGTAAATCCGCGGAACTCATGAACAAATTGTCCATTAACAGTCAGTTGTACCTGGGCTTCATCTACATATTGCACAATTAATGCATTACTCAGGTTGCGTCCTGCTGCACGCTTCATGACACCGTTATAATACAGGCCAGAGCTTGCTCCACCGTCCATATTCATCGCTTCAACAAGACCGAATTCGAGCAGTCCCTGCGCCATATTGTGCATTGTTATAGCAGGAAACACACCCATAACAAGTTGTCCTTGTTGATCTATACCGACAAAGCTACGTCCTGCGGCAGTAGTTGTAATTTTGGCCTCATTAAATCCATCTCGCTCATAATTAATATCGAGTTTGCCATCCGTAATAAGCTTGGGCCCGACACCCATAGCAGCGATCCAATCTTGAGCGCTTATTTTCTCTTCTCCTTGATGGAATTGCAGGGATTGATCAAGCTCTACCTCATCACCGACATGTAGACTCGGAAGTACATATTCATTCTTACCTTGTACGTAGATTACAAAGCCTTGGCTTGGAATATCAGCTTCATTCGTAGTTATTGCTTTAATCTTACCATGTTCTACAATGATGTAGGTTCCGTTCGGATAGGACACCTTGGAGCCATATTCCGGTGTAAAACAAATAATTTGTCCGTCCGTACCATCATAATAAACATTTACCGCCCATGGAGAGAACTCATAAGTTTTCTTGCCTTGCTGCGATACGACGAACTTCATCCCAAGGCTAGCTTGCTCAATTGCTACTTTCCGATCTGTCTTAACGATCAGCGATTGGTTCTGACCTGTGCGCTTAATCCAACCGTTATCGAGGATCAGACCGTATGGATATTGCTTTGTTTCATCTTTATTATAAGCATCAAAGAAAGTTCCGTTGATTGCAGCAACAGCTTCAGTTCGCTTCACCATGGATGCGAACTTCTCGGTGCGCCCAATTCCACCTTCTGCGATGACAGGAGATACACGGACACGGGGATCGGTTAGATCGACGGTTACGTAATCGAAGGTTAGTTTCTTACCATTGATAGTTACAGTCCCCTGGCTCGATTGAATGGAATCCTGTGCAGCCGCCTGTACTCTTGGAGCAAGTAGAAGAAATGCACACATGGTTATAGCGGTACACGTTAACGTTACTCGTCTTACTAATCTCATTGTGATCATATATAGAAACTCCCCATTTCCACTCATTAATCTACACCATCTAAATTTTCAACAAAATTCGACTAAATCCTGCCTAAACATAAAGAAACCGTCACCTCCGCTTCGCGCGGACAATGACGGCTCTTCTTTCACGATTATTTATATAGTGAGATCTATTTATTAAGCGTTATACCTTGTGCATGACGTTGATTACGCCCTAATGGATAGAAATAATAGAACAGAATGCCAATTAATAAACAGATGACAGGAATACCGCTTAACATCATGCGAATTCCGAATACAGTAGCATCGGGCTGAACAGCAATATCTGCATTGTATCCCGTTCCCTCTAGGATTCCACTCATAATGACAGCTTGCAATGATACACCCCAGCGCATAATGAAGCCATTCATGCCATAGTACATGCCTTCGCGCCGCTCACCCGTACGCTTCTCATCGTCATCGACGATTTCGGCAATTAGTACATCAAGCAGTACGATGAGTCCAGCTAAGCATAAACCGACGCAAGCAGTCGTAATCACAGCGCCAACTGAACCTGTGACGAATGCAAATGGGATTAGTGCTACCATATAGAGTGCTGCTGCTGCCATTATCGTCTTGCGTGTACCGTATTTGTTGGTCACAAGTCCCCATACATAGACCATTGGCATTGCGATCACGAATATAGATCCTAACAGAATTGTATTAAACGTATCGTCTTTGTTCAGCAGTACATACTTGGTGAAGAAGGGGATTGCAGCAGGTAATAGGGCGAACGTAAGCTGAACAAAAAAACTACCAATTACATAGGTCACGAAAGCCTTATTCGTAAATGTGTAACGCAGCGCTTGGAATAACGGTATAGTGTGAGCGGCTGTTCTTGTTTGCTTCGGTTCCTTAGATCCGAGTAAAGAAATGGCAAGAAAAATAAGCGAAAGACATCCGAACAGGACTCCCATTGCCGCCCAACCAATTGCACCATAAATAATAGGAGGTAAGGCTACACCTAAGATCATGCCAATAATACCGATCATTTGCCGCCAAGAGGAGGCTGATGTACGGTCCTTAAGTTTTGTGAACATTTCAGGAAAAAGAGAAGTCCAGTTTAATACAACCAGAATGTAGAAGAAGTCATAAAGGAGGACAACGATGAGGAAATACCAGAACAAGCTAGAGGTAGCTACGATAGGAATCCAAATCATCGTAAATGCAGCAGCTAAAGGAATCATTCCGAATGCGATGTACGGTACTCGACGACCCCATTTGGATCTTGTGTTATCTGAAATATAGCCTATCAGCGGATTAAGAATAGCACCAAAAATCCCGTGAATAACCATTGCAAGCCCAATCAAAGCGGGTTTAACACCCAGATGATCCACATAATAAAATACAACATACGTAGCAAACATCTGTGCCATTAGATTAACAGAGAAATTACCACCGCTATACGTAATCTTATGCCATGTCTTCAGCTTTACCTCTTGTTCATTCATCGACATATCGCCTCCCATAAAATCTAGTTCGTTACATGAAAGTTCACAACATGAAAACTAGGCTTGGAAATTAATATACCAAGTATATCCTTTTGTGGTAAATGATCAAGAAAAATAAATAGTAAATAGCCCAAGCAATTGCCTGGGCTACTGTTGTCATCGGGCTATTGTGAACAAGAAGCTGCTAGTAAGAATGATTAGAGCGACTTATGTTTACCATGTTAATGATGGAAATGATTAATCCGATAATACGTGGTATATAACCAATGATCGGAATAAAGCTGAGGATAGACATCACGACGTTAGCGATGGTCATCGGTAGCGTCCTGTTCCCTAATACAAATGAGAAAATAACGCTAATAATCGTTACGGGGATAATCCAGCCTGCTACCCATAAATACAGGAAAGGAATTAAGCTAAGAGAAAATCCGATCACAATAAGTAGCTCTACAACAAGGTGTAGTCTGTTCCACATGGGATTGATGTTTGCTTTCAAGTAAATAACCTCCTCCTTTAACCATCGTACTAACACATGATTATATTTTCACCAAGATCGGTCCTTTGTTATTCATATTTATTTGTGTAGTGTCAGACTAACAATTAAACAAAGAGGATTCGAAGTAGTTTTCACTGACTCTTACGGCGTAATTGACGAAAAAAATTGGTAAGCATTGAGCTGCATTCTTCTTGAAGTACCTGATTAATGATTTCAACTCGGTGGTTAAACCGTTCTTCTTGAAGTAAATTCATTAGAGTTCCTGCACATCCTGCCTTTGGATCAGTCGTTCCATAAACAACCAAAGGGACTCTAGACTGTACAATCGCTCCCGCACACATCGGGCAGGGCTCTAATGTAACATACAGGCTGCAATCTAGCAGCCGCCACGCATTAAGATATTCGCTGGCCTCGCGAATTGCGACCATTTCGGCATGTGCCGTAGGGTCCATGGTCGTTTCCCTGAGATTGTGACCACGCCCGATGATCTCACCATTTCTTACAATTACTGCGCCTATCGGGACTTCGCCGAGTGCTTCTGCTTTACGAGCTTCAGCAATCGCTTCTTGCATCCACACAATATGGTTTTCCACAGGCTATTCCTCCTTTGTAAAACTAATCAACATGTGGATAACAAGTCAGAACAAGCATTCTTGTTAATAAATTGTGTATAATCATGTGGATAAGTTGATAACTTTGTGGATATCTCCTCTTATATTAGATTAAATACGATATAAGAATCAAGAATGTTATTCTTATGTGAATAAGAAAAGTTAAGTATTTGATTCATTTATCCTCAAAAAAATATATAATGGATACTAAAAATACGCTTTATTTGGATTAAAACCATTACTTCTTGTAAAAATCGCACTTATAAGGTGGTTATCTGATGAAATCCAGCAATTTATATCACCATAAGCACTCCACATCCTCCAGTAAAATCGGCAAAAACTCATTAACCAATGTAATAGAATCAAAAACGGTTCTAGAAAAAAAGCAATTTGTATCTACTGGAATTTTAACCTACATAGAAGGCGATATTGTTGAGGTTGAGATATCCGACTGGCAAGTGTTTTTCCTTGGGGATAGTTTGAAGGTAACGATCTATTCTCCTCTTGGTATTTTAACTTTTGAATCAACTATTGTTGCCAAAGATATCGGTTCTGTTATTATCCTTCTTCCTCCGGAAATTCAGAAGCGATTCATGGATAAAAGGGAGCATCCACGAGTTGAGGTAAGTCAGACTGGAACGATTAACACTGCTTTCCAAACTGCTACAAGGCAGAAGGCAATCGAGCTTTCTTCACCGATTCAGTTTGTAACAACCGATATTTCGATGGGTGGAATTGGGTTTGTCCTTCAGATCGGCGAACAGGATTTACATAAGTTCATGCATATAGAAGTAGAGATTGAACTCGGATTCACCTTGCCTTCCTACTTAGAATTAATCCGGAAGACACCTGTAGAGGATGGTATGTTCTATGGGGCCAAATTGATCGATACTCCACAGGATAAACTAATCTCGCTACGTTCCTTTATTATGCGTGCTCAAGTGGCAAACTATTTTAAACAGAAGAAGTCATATCAGTAGCTTTGTAACCAAGTCATAGTAACCAAGCCATAGTAACCAATTATAGTCAACAAACCAAAAATTCGAAATCAATTGTAAAAAAGGGGAAATTGTTATATAATGTAGGGTGGTAAACATAGGGGTGGTATTCGTCTTTTTTGTGAAAGATGAACTTATAGCCTTTTGAATCATTATGATAATCTAAGGAGTGTCTCATACATGGCTTTAAAAGCAGGAATCGTCGGCCTTCCGAACGTCGGCAAATCGACTTTGTTTAACGCAATCACACAAGCAGGTGCCGAATCGGCTAACTATCCTTTCTGTACAATTGATCCAAATGTTGGGGTAGTGGAAGTGCGGGATGAAAGACTGCAGAAGCTAACTGAAATCGTAACGCCTAACCGTGTCGTGCCTACTGCATTCGAGTTTGTGGATATCGCAGGACTTGTGAAAGGTGCGAGCAAAGGGGAAGGCTTAGGAAATAAATTTCTAGCGCATATCCGTGAAGTGGATGCCATCGTACACGTGGTACGTTGCTTCGAAGATGAGAATATAACACATGTATCGGGTAAAGTAGATCCAATTGGTGATATCGAGACCATTAACCTAGAGCTAATCTTGGCGGATCTTGACTCGGTAGAGAAGAAGATTGAACGTTCCCGCAAAAATAACAAAGGTGGCAATAAGCAGTCGGCTGCTGAAGTTGAATGCCTAGAGCGCGTTAAAGAAGCACTTTATGCTGATAAGCCTGCTCGTAGCTTGGAATATACAGCAGAAGAACTACTTATTTTGCGCGATTTGCACCTACTAACGATGAAGCCAGTACTATACGCGGCGAATGTTAGCGAAGCAGAAGCAGCGAATTCCGATAGTAACCCTTATGTGGCTAAAGTCCGTGAGTTTGCAGCAGCTGAAGGTGCTGAAGTAGTGCCGATCTCTGCTCGTGTAGAGATGGAAATTGCTGAGCTTGAAACGGACGAGGAAAAAGAGATGTTTGTTGAAGAACTTGGGCTATCTGAATCCGGTCTGAACCGATTGGTTAGAGCTGCTTACAAACTACTTGGACTATACACGTACTTCACAGCAGGTGTGCAAGAGGTTCGTGCTTGGACGATTTATAAAGGAACTAAAGCGCCACAAGCAGCAGGTGTTATTCATACTGATTTTGAACGCGGCTTTATCCGCGCCGAAGTTGTTTCTTATGATGACCTAGTTGCAGCAGGTTCCATGGCAGTAGCTCGCGAACGCGGTCAACTGCGACTTGAAGGTAAAGAATACATCGTTAAAGACGGCGATGTTATGCACTTTAGATTTAACGTTTAGCTACTAATTAATCGAGCTCGTAGGCGCGTTTTTGAAGAAACGAGTTGCGAGCTCGTCTGTATGTCAATTTTAAGTAATATAAAGATCAATTATACAAGGGGTGAGGCAAATGTTAGACCGTCTACAATCGCTTGCAGACCGCTATGATAAGCTTAGTGAAATGCTATGCGATCCAGATGTAACAAGTGATACGAAGAAGCTACGTGAGTATTCCAAGGAACAATCTGATCTACAAGAAGCTTATGACGCTTATATGGAATACAAAGAAGTTCATCATGGACTAATCGCTGCTAAGGAAATGCAGAATGAGAAGCTAGATGACGATATGCGTGAACTTGTCAAAATGGAGATTGATGAGCTCTCCGGACGTAAGGCTGAGTTAGAGGAACGCATTAATGTTCTTATGATGCCTAAGGATCCGAATGATGATAAGAACGTTATCGTCGAAATTCGTGGTGCTGCTGGTGGTGATGAGGCTGCATTGTTCGCAGGTGATTTATACCGCATGTACACGAAGTATGCAGACCTACAAGGATGGCGTACAGAAGTACTTGATGCCTCTTTCAATGATCTTGGCGGTTTCAAGGAAATTGTGTTCATGATTCAAGGTAAGGGTGCTTACTCGAAGCTCAAATTCGAGAGTGGCGCACACCGTGTTCAACGTATTCCAGTAACGGAATCTGGCGGACGTATTCATACATCCACATCGACAGTCGTCGTCATGCCAGAGGCAGAAGAAATTGATTTTGAAATCAAAGATAACGATATTCGTGTCGATACCTTCTGTTCCAGTGGTGCAGGTGGACAGTCCGTTAATACAACGAAATCAGCTGTTCGTGTAACGCATGTTCCTACAGGAATCATTGCGACTTGCCAAGATGGTAAATCGCAGAATGATAATAAAGCGAAGGCATTGCAGGTTCTGCGTGCACGTGTATTTGATATCGTTCGTCAAGAAGAGGAAGCGAAGTATGCGGGCGAGCGTAAGAGTAAGGTTGGTACAGGTGACCGAAGCGAACGTATCCGTACGTATAATTTCCCACAGAGCCGTGTGACCGATCACCGTATTGGTTTAACCCTGCATAAGCTTGATGCTGTGCTTGGTGGCGACATGGATGAGATTATTTCAACGCTGACGATTGCAGCACAAGCAGATCTACTCGACAAAGGAGATCAAGCGTAACATGATGTCTTTGAACGGCCTAGCGGGCCGAAGTATAAGAGAAGCCTATGTAGAGGCTTCTTCTTTTTTAAAGGAGCACGAGGTGCGGGATGCGGCAGTGTGCGCGGAGCTAATGCTCCAGCACATGCTAGGCTGGAGCCGAAGCGAGCTGCTCTTGCAGTGGCAAGAACAGTTTCCAGTGGAACGCGAAAAAGAATGGTACGCTCTTGTTCAGCGTAAAGCTGATGGCGAGCCCGTTCAATATATTATTGGCGAGACCGAGTTCTACGGTCTGAATCTGCATGTCGGTCCAGGTGTACTTATCCCAAGACCGGAAACCGAACTTCTCGTAGAGCGTGTGCTTCAGGAGGCGGAGAGGTTATTGGGTGGAGTGAATAATACGAAACGCAAAGATCGTATTGGAATAGCTGGGAATGATGAGAGCGCTGAGGAAGCCGAGGGTGCCAATACAACCATTACCTTTGCGGATATTGGTACTGGCAGCGGTGCGATTCCAATCTCGATTGCGAGCAATCGGCCTGATTGGCGCGTGTATGCAAGCGACATTTCAACTGCAGCGCTTGCAATCGCGCGAGACAACGCTGTACGCTGCGACGTTCAAGATCGGGTCGCCTTCTTCGAAGGCGACTTACTTCGCCCATTCATAGAGGGCGAGATCGAGGTGGATGTGCTGGTAAGCAATCCACCGTATATTCCAGCGAGTGATGTTCCCTCGCTGCAGCCAGAGGTGCGGCTGTATGAGCCGCACTTGGCATTAATCGGCGGTGAAGACGGCCTAGGCCTATACCGCCGTTTAACGGAGCAGCTTGCTGAGCTGCCCAAACTGCCGACGATTGTCGGCTTTGAGGTTGGCATCGGGCAAGCCGAAGCAGTCGCAGCCTTGCTACACGGCTGCGCGGATTGGGACGAGGTCAGCTTCGTTCGAGACCTTGGAGGCATTGATAGGCACGTAATCGCTGTGCGTAATCCAAATCGAAACTAGTTTGTGAGAACACGACTATAGTACAAACCCTGCTTCCACCGACTCTCGTAATTTTTGCGAGATTTACTAGATTGCTAGTTTAGATCCTTTCTTTCTTGTCCATACTTGGACTATTGGGATGAGAGGGGCTTAAAGAGATGAATCAACAGGAACGGAAGCAGGGGTTTTGGAGCAGTGTTCTATATGTATGTTTTGCACTTATTCTATTAATTGTGATTTGGGATACCAATAAGACGAATGCAGCTGTAAGTTCGACGACAATTCCGAAGGAAGCCATTCGTTTACGTATACTTGCTAATTCAGATTCAGCAGTAGATCAGTGGGTGAAGCGTGAAGTACGTGATTCCGTTATGAATGAGATGGCATCTTGGCCTGTTGGTCAGCAGTCACTTGAGGAGGCACGCAAGACGATTGAAGCGAATTTGCCGAGAGTGCAGCAGGTTGTTGGAAAGACGCTACAAGCGTACAATGCTAGCTATCCATTCAAAGTAGAGCTTGGCAACGTACCATTTCCGTCTAAAGTTTATAGTGGTAAAATTTATCCAGCTGGTGATTATGAAGCACTGCGCATTACGCTTGGTGGTGGGGATGGTCAGAACTGGTGGTGTGTGTTGTTTCCGCCATTATGCTTTGCTGATGTTGTGTCCGCCCAAAAAGCTGGTGTAGATGTAAACGAAGCAGGTACTATAGAGACAGATAAACCTGTGGCTGCTGTTGAAACGGAATACCGATCCTTTGTGTGGGATTGGGTGAAGAATATATTCTGAAATAAAGAAGTTAATAAGGATCATTGTGATAAGAACTCATCTATGAATATAAGGTTGTGACCAATCATGACGAAGCTTTGGACTATCGGAATCAATCAAATACAGGCACCTGAACAATTAAGAGAGTCGCTTCAGGAGGCAGCGGATATGCTGCGCGCGGGGCAGACGATCGCCTTCCCGACGGAAACCGTGTATGGACTTGGCGCTGATGCGACCCAAACGGAGGCGGTTCGCGGTATTTATGCAGCGAAAGGACGTCCCTCTGACAATCCGCTGATCGTCCACATTGCTGATCGCTCGCAGCTTGATGAGTGGATCAGCGGTGTGGTGGATGAGCCGATTGAGCGACTTCTCGCACAGTTCTGGCCTGGACCGTTAACGGTCATTCTGCCTGTTAAGCCGAATGCACTTTCCCCGCTGGTTACAGCGGGGCTTTCTACCGTCGGAGTGAGGATGCCCGACCATCCTATTGCCCGCGAACTCATTCGACTCGCGGGTTGCCCTGTGGCTGCCCCGAGCGCGAATTCCTCGGGCAAGCCCAGCCCTACGCGTGCTGAGCATGTGCGCGAAGATCTCGACGGCCGCATCGGCGGCATCGTCGATGGGGGCTCCGCCGGCGTCGGCCTCGAGTCGACGGTGGTGGAATGGTCGCAGGATGCTCTGCATATCCTGCGACCTGGTGGCATCACCGCCGAGGCTTTGCGCGCTGCGCTGCCCGGCGTGACCGTGCATACCCCGGCGGAAGGCGGCGAGGCAGAAGCGGAAGCTGCGCTTTCCGCTGAGACGCCCCGTGCGCCGGGGATGAAGTACCGCCACTACGCCCCACGTGGGCGTATGTGGCTTGTTGACGGCGCTGATCCAGCCGCCGTCACAGCTATGATCCGGCGCGAGCTGCGCGCCGGGGCTGCCCGAGGTGAGCGCACAGGTGTGCTCACCTTTGAGGAACGGTCGGACCTCTACGAGGAGGCCGACCTCGTAATTGCCTGCGGCTCTCTTCGCGAGCCGCAAACCATCGCGCAGGGCTTGTTCGCGGCCCTGCGTCAGTTCGACCAAGATGGCGTGACCTTCATCTTGGCCGAAAGCTGCCCCGAGCAAGGCATCGGGGCGGCAATTATGAACCGCCTGCGCAAAGCGGCTGGTAATCATATCCTCCATGTAACGCAAGACTAAACGATTGCGATGATCTTATCGGTCTCTATGATCTCAATATCTCAATGATCTTATTGGTCTCTATGATCTCAATGATCTCAATGATCTCAATGATCTCAATGATCTCAATGATCTTAATGATCTCAATGATCTCAATGATCTTATTGGTCTCTATGTCTCAATGATCTCAATGAACTTATTGGTCTATGATCTCAATGATCTCAATGAACTTATTGGTCTCAATGATCTATTGGTCTTTATGTCTCTATGTCTCTATGTCTCAATGATCTCAATGATCTCGATGATGAAGCTAATGCATTTTTCCTAGTTTGTCCGCATATGTTGTTTAAGAACTATCGGACATAGGAGGTGCAGACGCGTGATGGATAACCTGCTGATTGGGCAAATTCTGACCGTTCTGCTCATGGCCTTTGCGCTCGGAATGGATGCTTTTTCTCTCGGGCTTGGCATGGGCATGAAAGGGATTCGTTTATTACATATCATACGGTTATCGATAATTATTGGAATGTTTCATATTATTATGCCGCTGGTCGGTATGCTTACAGGTAGTTATTTATCCTCCTTAATCGGACATATCGCTACGATTGCAGGCGGTATTTTACTTGTTTTGCTGGGTGGACATATGGTGTATTCATCTTTGCGCAGCAATGAAGAACCTGCTTTTGACACCCGAACCATATGGGGGACGAGCTTATTTGCGCTAAGTGTTTCTGTGGATTCGTTCTCCGTAGGGGTATCGCTCGGCTTATTCTCGACGGACTGGATTTTCACCATCCTATCCTTTGGCTTCATGGGTGGATTGATGTCTGTCATCGGATTACTTATCGGTAAACGGGTGCGCAGCTGGGTCGGTGAGTATGGTGAGGCATTTGGGGGCATTATTTTATTAGCCTTCGGATTGAAATTCATATTGGTTTTCTAAGGTAAGGATGGCGAAACCGTTTCTTCTTGGTGGCGGCAGGTTAATGCAGCGTTTGCTTCCCATCTTTAATAAGTATGATATGATCTTCCTATATAATGGGACGTAATCGTGCGGATCATAGGGACGGTGAAGCCGTTTCTTCTTAAATGTCACAGAAGGAGGTGGAGACATGCAACACATTTTGTTCGTATGCACAGGGAATACATGTCGTTCCCCGCTCGCTGAAGGATTAATGCGTAAGCTGGCGAGGGAAGCTGGATTAAGTGTGGAAGTTCGCTCTGCAGGTGTGTATGCAACAGATGGCGGTTCGATTTCCAATCACTCGGCTGCTATTTTACAAGAACATGGGGAGAAAATCGATGATTTTGGCTCCAGTACACTTACGAGAGAATTTATTGAATGGGCCGATTTGGTTTTGACAATGACGCTTGGACATAAAGGGATTGTGCTTCAACGTTATCCGAATGCTATCGACAAGACTTATGCACTCAAGGAGTTCGTTGAACTCAGTCCTGATGTATTTGAAGTGCTTGAAGAGCGGGGAAAGTTATTGGCGGAGTTTCAGATGAAGCTATCCTTGTCACAACCGATTACGGCTGAGGAGAAAAAAAAGCTTGCACAATTAGAACAGCTTATTCCTAATTTTGATATTATGGATCCATTCGGTGGGTCATTAGAGATGTATCGGGCGACTGCGCTGGAAATTGAACAAGGGCTGCGCAAACTGATTCATCAAATTGGGCAATAGTTGAATCAATTTCATAACTGATCTAAATGGTTATATTGAAACTATATATAGACAAATTAAAGCATTTTGATCTATATATAGTCCGGATTGAAGCAGCTAAAGGTATTATGAAATTGATTCAGTTGCATGAGGATAGATAAATTCCGCTTTATTCCAACAACTTCTATTTGATGTTGTTTTTTTGCTTTTGGCGGGAACAAAAGGAAATGTACTTTTAAAATAATGTTCACACAAATATCTGAAAGTTATTGGAATAGCATCTTTACAACAAGCAGTAGAATGCGCTAAGATAAAATCAATTTCAATGACCTTCATGTAACTGGCGACGAGTGGGTAACCACAGTGGAGCATGGAGGGATACGGCCGGTCGCCTGGGCAAGAGCAGCATGAGCTTTGAACATCGATTCGATGTTAAGGGAACAAATTTGTTTCCTAAGAAGCCATGCAGTGCTCTTTTTTGTTATTCAGAAGTTATAGGTTTGTTAGTTTGGTATAATAAGTTACAGAACGTACTTTGAAAGGGGATCTATACAACATGAAAATTGCAATTGGTGCAGATCATGCAGGTTACCGTCTAAAAGATGTCGTTGTACCTTTTATTCAAGAACTAGGTCATGAAGTAGAGGATTTAGGTGTATTTACAGCAGATTCTGTAGATTATCCTGATTATGCAGCTGGTGTATGCGATAAGGTGGTTTCAGGAGCTGTCAATAAAGGTATACTGATTTGCGGAACTGGAATTGGCATGTCCATCACAGCTAATAAAATTCCGGGCATAAGGTGCGCTCTGGTACATGATTTATTCTCAGCTAAAGCGACAAGAGAACACAATGATACGAATGTGCTTGCACTTGGCGAGCGAGTAATTGGACCAGGGGTTGCACAGGAAATTATTCGAGTGTGGCTTGAAACGGAATTCTCTGAAGGGCCACGTCACCAAGGCCGTATTAATAAAATCAAGTCGATTGAAACGAAATATACCCAGCAGTCTTGATACTCCAAAGGGAAGAGGGAAACTCTCATGAATCCAAACGAGATTGACAATGAGAAGGCAGCTCACGAGAGGAAAGAAGAACTGTTAAGTGGTATAGCCGCAGCGGTGGCAACTAATTTGCATGAATTGTTTAATGCAGGTAAATTGCATGCAGGTCAGCTGATCGTAATAGGTGCTTCAACATCTGAGGTGCTTGGTCATCAGATTGGGACTGCAGGAGCAATTGAAGTTGCAGAGCGGTTGTATGCAGGAGTTCGAGCGGCGTGTGATGAGCATGGTCTAGTGCCTGCATTCCAGTGTTGTGAGCATCTCAATCGTGCTCTTGTGATAAATGGAAGGACTGCTGAGAACTTATCGCTGGATCCTGTTAGTGTGGTTCCTGTACCGAAGGCAGGCGGATCAATGGCTGCGTATGCTTACAGCCATTTGCCTGGTGCAGTCGTTGTTGAACATGTACGAGCTCATGCAGGGATTGATATCGGTTCAACCTTAATCGGCATGCATCTTCGAGAAGTCGCTGTTCCTGTGCGTCCATCCATTCGGATGATCGGCAGTGCCTATGTCACCATGGCATACTCAAGAGCGAAACTGATTGGCGGCAATCGTGCAGTATACACAATGCCTATGCCTTGTTCAACTTAGCATTAACTTTAAACAATAGATCATGGGGAAAAAAGAGGAGGAATTATTGTAATGGAATTTTTAAGCAAGCAAGATCCTAAAATTGTCGAGGCCATCGGTCTTGAGCTTGGTCGCCAACGCGACAAAATTGAATTAATTGCCTCCGAGAATTTCGTTTCCCGTGCTGTGCTTGAAGCTGCGGGCACAGTATTAACGAATAAGTATGCTGAAGGCTATCCAGGCCGCAGATATTACGGCGGCTGCGAGTATGTCGACATTGTCGAGGATATCGCTCGCGATCGCGCGAAGGAATTGTTTGGTGCGGAGCACGCAAACGTGCAGCCACATTCTGGTGCACAAGCGAATATGGCGGTTTACCTAGCGGCCCTTAAGCCTGGTGATACGGTACTCGGCATGAACCTGTCGCATGGTGGTCACTTAACACACGGAAGCCCTGTGAATGCTTCCGGCATCTTGTATAACTTCGTCGATTATGGCGTGAGTGAAGAAGATGGCCGTATCAATTATGATGATTTGCGTAAAGCTGCGTTCAAACATCGCCCACGTATGATCGTTGCTGGTGCAAGTGCATACTCCCGCATAATCGACTTTGAAGCCATTGCTTCAATTGCTAATGATGTAGGTGCTCTCTTTATGGTAGACATGGCGCATATAGCAGGTCTTGTTGCAGCAGGATTGCATCCAAACCCAGTGCCGTATGCGCACTTCGTAACGACGACAACGCATAAGACACTTCGTGGTCCACGCGGCGGCTTGATTCTGACTCGCAAGGCCTGGGCTCCTACAATTGATAAAGCCGTATTCCCTGGCTCACAGGGCGGTCCATTAATGCACATTATTACAGCTAAAGCTGTTGCGTTAGGTGAAGCGCTGCAACCAGAATTTAAACAATATGCACAGAATGTAGTTAATAACGCGAAGACATTATCCGAAGCTTTAATGGCGGAAGGAATTAACATTGTATCCGGTGGTACAGATAATCACTTGATGCTGATTGATCTTCGTGGCTTGAACTTAACTGGTAAAGTCGCTGAGCACATCCTGGATGAAGTTGGTGTAACGTGCAATAAGAATACAATTCCTTATGATCCTGCTTCACCATTCGTTACAAGCGGTATTCGGATCGGTACCCCTGCAGTTACTTCCCGCGGTATGGGTGAAGAAGCTATGAAGACAATTGCACAAATCATTTCACTTACTTTGAAGAATCCTGAAGATCAAGCTGTTCATGATAAAGTACGCGGCATGGTGAAGGATCTGAATGCACAATATCCGCTTTACCCAGGATTATCTTACTAAGATCAAGAAGATATTGTTTAACCCTCCTTATAAAGAGGGCACTTCTTCTTCAAGGTATTATAGTTGAGTCATATAAATTTATTATCCAAATAAAGCGCTCTGTTACCCCCTCATTTGATGGGTCAGAGCGCTTTATTGTCGTTATGCTTCTTGAATTCGCAATGTGGTTACGCCATTAATTCTATAATTTAGCAATTCAAACCAAAAAGAGCCTTCCCAAGGTAAGAATACTTACGCCCTGAGAAAGCTCTCTAATTGATCAAACTAGATTAAATCAGGTACACCCTGAAATGTCACTTGGCAAAGCTCACAGTTGATATAAGCATAATTGATGCAAATAATGCCGCTTTTATCGCGTACGACTTGTTTCAACTGTAGGATAGGGTTATATAGTGGGCATTGCATTGCCTTACTGAGTATCTGATCAGCTGTTCTTATATCCACATCGGTCTTATCGACCTTATAACGAGTAGATAGGGTAGAAGAAAGTAAGGCATCAAGTGTTAAATTTTGAGCGATTGTATCGACAGGTAATGGAACTTGTACCGAAAAGAAGGTTTCAAAATAGACGGGTATTTCATTCTGGTTGGTTTGCATAAATCTCTTAACCTTGTTGATTTCTGCGTTAACCTCAATATTGAAGTCCTCTGCCAATTTGTTGTCTGCCTGACTGATCAGTGGACGCAGCCAATTCAGCTCATATTTATCTCCATACTTTAACTGGTACAAGCCATGACCTCCAATTTATCTTACGTATGCTTTGATCGTCATCAGGGTTTGACCTTCAGACCGCTTTGTTGGGCGAATGATATAACTGCCTACGCTAGCAGGGATAATAAAGGTTTCTGCATAGTGAACTATAAACGGTTCAAATGCATTCGTTGGACTTACGACCTCAGCTTCTTCACCTTCCACAAGATTTAACATATTCACACTACCCATGTTTTCATGTGTAACTGCTTTAGTAAATGTATGTCTTCGGCTTTCGATAAACTCTCTTTCGTGTAATCCCGTTTTTTCTTCCATAATGCCAGACTCGGATGATAGTTCTTCAAAACGATTCACTAACTGATTATAACACCAATCTGTTGTTCGATCCCACTGAATCGCTTGTTCACCGTGCTCGATATGAATAGGTCGCGGCAATCCATCTAGTCCGAGACGTCCCCAGTCCCATAGCTTAAACGTAAAGATATAAACACTGGCACTAATCTCAAGCACCATCGTATTTGTTCCGGAGCAGTGGATCGTACCTGCTGGAATTAGAATATGATCATGCTTTTTAACAGGGATTTTATTGACATACTTCTCAGCGTCAAATGTGACGTTTGGCTGGGTAGCAGCTTTTAATTCAGCTATCATTTCTTGTTGATTCACATTATCTTTAAGACCTAAATAGACGTAAGTATCCTCATCTCCACAATCCAATAAATAATAGCTTTCATCTTGTGTATAGTGCATACCGAAATTATCTTGAATATAATCAGTCAGCGGATGCACCTGCAGGGATAAGTTCTGGCCTTCCATCGTGTCTAGGAAATTAAACCGAATCGGGAATACAGGGCCAAACCGGGAATGAACCTTCTCACCAAGCAGTTGACGTGGTTGATAGAATATAACATCCATGGATGGAATCTCTACGCGAACATCCCCAAATCTTAAATAAAGGCTGTTCTCTTCAGGCACGCCATCAAAGCTCCATGCATAATTCGGCTTACTCGGATCCAGTCCGCAAACATCTTTCATCCATTGACCACCCCATACGCCAGGGTCAAAATAAGGAACAACTCGGAAAGGCTGTGCAGCAGCAGCTTTAAGACTATGGATAAAAGCTTCGCCAGTTATCATTTTAGGCGAATTCTTAACGTTCGTATCAAGTACATAATCTATTTTCTCAAAAAGTTGTTTCTTGTGACGGTCTGCTAGTCGCCAGTCTACAAAAAAACCTCGTTTGTATTTGCTAAGGAAAGGCTCGTCTACGTTTATTCCTTTGTAGTTAGACATGCCTTGTTTATATCGAGTTTGGATTTCCCATCTTGCTAAATCACAATAGATGAGCAGATCGCCTCGAGTGATTAGGGAAGCACCTACACCATAGACCAGAATGACTCCCTGCTGGACTTGCTCGATTAATTGTCTAACCTCTTCAAGTTTATCAGCAATAAAATAATCTTCTAATTTCTTGGTGGTGAGCACTCCGAATACGCGATCATCGGTTAGGTTATCTTGAATCATCGCCTCGTAGGTTTCTCTGTCATAGGTACATAGATCAGCAGATACAGAGATTGCAGGAACCATCTTCGCAAAATGCTGCAAAACCTCTTGCTCATCAACGCCAGGATAGAAGTCGAGAACGACTACGGAGCGGTTTTTGTTTTGTAATGATTTCTTTATTTCAGCAAGGATTGCATCATAGCCTTCAAAAGCGTGATCATCAAATCCGCTTATACGGACTTCTGGAAACTTATCATAGTTGTTATATTTTGCATACATACATATCAACTCTCCTATCCATATCTTTGAGTAAATCATAACATATGTCATTACATATAACAATTAACTTTATGGTTTTAGTCTAAAGTATTAACATATTGGGAGTTTGCCAGTATAATAGAGTCAATTAAGGAAAAATGGTTTTCATACACACAAAGAGGTGATTTGGAAATGACAAATTATATTGCTTTAGATGTTGGGGGCACTAGCATAACAGCAGCAGTCGTGACATCGGACGGGAATTTTATCGTGTCTCCACATAAATTTAGCGCTTACTCGAATTCCGATAAAACTACGATCATAAATAACCTTGCAGACATTATCAACCAAATGATTGAAGCGGCCCTTAAATTAAATTTGAATTTGAATGGGATCGGGATCGGCTTTCCAGGTCCATTTGACTATGAGAACGGAATTAGTCTCATTCAAAATATCAATAAATTCGATAGCATTTATCAGGTTAACTTAACTGAAGAACTGGTGAAATTATTACGGTTGCCACTACAGATCCGTTATGCTAATGATGCAGATTTATATTGTCTTGGAGAATGTACATTTGGTGTCGGACAAAATCATAAGCGAATTATGTGCATTTGTATCGGCACTGGAATCGGCTCGGGCTTTTTTGCGGACGGCCATCTTGTTAAAAGTGGTGCGAATGTTCCTGCAAGCGGATGGATTTACCCTACTCCTTATCGAGATGGAATTGCAGATGAATATCTTTCTGCTACTGGAATTCGTAAAATGATGAAACGATATCCTGAAACTGCTATACTGAGCGATGTGAAGGAGCTTTCACAAACAGCACGGATCAATATGCCAAGAGCACGAGAGATATTTGGTGAAGTAGGCAGGATATTAAATGATATCGTGACGCCCTATGTACTAGACTTCCAAGCAGAATGCCTGATTGTAGGTGGAGATGTGGCACGCAGCTTCGATCTTTTCTCGAAGCCCGTCACTTCTAACTTGAGAAAGCATGGGATTAAAGTGCTAAGCTCGCGCAATTTCTCAAATAACACTTTACTTGCGGCTTCTCTTTTATTTACATGAAGGGTATTGAAGCATTTTATCTTGAGCGTTTGGAGTGGAGATATGCCTTTATACGATCAAATTATTGACAGCGTTTTGGAACAGATTCATAACAAATCGTTAAAAGAGGGAGATATGCTTCCTACAGAAGTAGAGCTAAGCCAGCAGTTTGGCGTAAGTCGCCCTACGGTTCGTACTGCTCTTCTAAAATTGGTTAATGCAGGTTATCTGACTCGTACCAAAGGTCGCGGAACCTTCGTTACCAAGCCTAAAATCATTCAAGAATCTACTCAATTTATTGAAAGCTATAATGAGGAAATGGTGAATAAAGGTCTTACACCTAAAACCGTTGTATTAGAATTCGAGGTAATTCCAAGTAATGAAGCCATTAGCGACAAGCTGAGCATTCCTTGTGGAGATCAGGTGATTAAGCTTACCAGACTTCGTTATGTACAGCCTAATGATGAGGAGAGACCAGTTGTACTGACAACTGTCTATGTTCCTTATGATTTTGCACCAAATTTATTGAATTATGATTTTGAGAGCTTTTCGCTCTATGAGGTTCTCAGCAAAAATAATCTTGTTATCACTAAGGTTGTCCGTGAACTAGAAATCAAAATGCTATTTGGCAAAACAGCTCGCTTATTGGAAGCAAAGGATAATTCCCCAGCTCATTTTATTTCTTCAACAGGCTATAATGAATCGGGGAGCGTTGTGGAATATTCCGAAAGCTTTTATCCAGCTGATCGCAACAAGTTTATCATTAAAATTACGCGCTAGTTTACAAAAATCAAACAGGCATTTTTTGCACAATCTATTTGTGCGAAAGATGCCTGTTTTACGTATGAAGGCACAAAATGTAAGGCCTATTCAAGGTAGCGGAGGGGACGGAATTGTCCTGGAGAAGCGAAGCGTTCGCCTTTGCCACCGGATTTCTACCGCTCTATGCGGTATATAATCAAGAAATCTGGAGGCAACAGCGATCGCAAGGACAATCCGTACACGCAGCGGTCCACTATCGAGATCATCACAATTTCCAAGTACTAATGTTTGGTTGAGCTGAAATAGCGAATTAAAACTGAAAGTAGATAAAGCTACTATGCTCTCCACCAATATTGAACAGAAGGATCATGATGATGATGGTATAAACGACAGCTCGTACCAAAGTCGGTACTCGTAGCTGCCATAGGAGAGAGAAGCGTCTGAATCTCTTGATGATGAAAGCTTCCAGCATGTGAAGTAGGAATAGGAATGCGACGAAAGCAAAATATTTGTACAAGATAGGCGGTATAGTAAAAGGATTCATAGTTAACATAACCTTGATCATGTGCAAGGCATTCGAGAGACCTTCTGCCCGGAAGAATACCCAGCCAATGACGACCAGATGAAAGAAGATGAGGATAGCCGCAATACGATATAGCTTGCTTGTTTGAAGCTTGGACCAGCCTAGTCGCTTGAGCGTATCTTTATATAGATGATGAGCAACCTGCAACATGCCGTGATAGAAGCCCCATATGATGAACGTCCATGCCGCGCCATGCCATAGACCGGATAAAGTCATGGCAATGACTAGATTTGTATAACTTCGGAGTTTGGGGACTCTTGATCCGCCAAGTGGGATATAGATATAATCGCGAATCCAGCCCGATAGAGTAATATGCCATCTCCGCCAGAACTCACCGCTATTTGCGCTTAAGTAAGGAGTTCTGAAATTGAGGTCTAGCCTCAAACCTAGCAAATACCCGATTCCAACTGCCATATCGCTATAGGCCGAGAAATCTAAGTAGATCTGGAAGGCGAACAAATAAGCAGCAACCCATGCTTCTGCACCACCGAGCTCTGCGCTGCGAGCGAAGAAGGAGTTTACATAGGGTGAGATTTGATCGGCAAGCAGCAGCTTCTTACCAAGACCCATTGTGATATAGGCCAATCCAAGCTTAAACCGTAGAGGATTAAATCGTAGCCTCGGCATATTGCGGAGCTGTGGTAAGAATTCTTTACCGCGTAGAATAGGCCCAGCAGCGGAATGAGCAAATAACGAAATGAAGGTCCAGAATTCAAGTAATGAAGTAGCTGGCTCTAGTTTTCTTTTATAAACATCTGTCACGTAAGCGATAATTTGAAAGGTATAGAATGAGATTCCGATCGGCAATACAAGATTTGCCCAGAATGTAGCCTCAAGTCCTAAATCAATAGCTAGCATTCGCTCAACATTATGCAGCATAAACAAGGCGTATTTGAAAAAAATAAGATTTCCTAGTACCAAGCTAATGGCGGCAATTAGAAACAGTTTACCGTGTTTACCCAGCAAGCTACGAGATAGTAAATAAGACAACGAAACAACACAGAAGAAAACGACAAAGTAGCCTGCGCCTGCAGCAATATAGAATGCCACATTCGCTAAAGCGAGCAAGTATAGTCTTAGGCGGGGGAAACTGTAGTATAGACAGCATACAATAGCAAGAAAGCCTAAGAATATAGGCGTATGAAAAAGCATAATGAATCTCCCCTATTCGGGCAGTGTTTGCCACTTGTCCCATAGAATACTTGCCATTTGCTCATAGCCTTCTTTAGTGAAGTGAGTATGATCGGAGAATAAATCCGGCTTAATCGTACCGTGCAGGTTCATGTAATTGACTGGTTGGTTAGCCATATAAGTATCAATCGACTTTAGATTGTCCTTATAACCTGAGTTTTCAATATATTCTTTGGAAAGCTCTTCATTGGTTCCGGATAAGAACACAAGGGTTCGTGTATTCTCTTGATGCTTGATGATTTTGTTCATGAATAGGACGTGAAGATTCTGTTCGCTCATATCAAAGGGTTTAGGATCAAAGGCACTTACATATTCTTGTCCTTTGAGTATTTCCTTCAGATTCTCTTTCATGAACCAAGGTCTCACATCGCCAAGGGCGTCGGAAGGTCGCTTGCCATAGACCATTGATTGCCAAGTGAGATTAAGCTTTTGCTTAATAAAGTCCTGATATTTGTACAAAGGGATGTTCATTAGGACAGGCTTAACAATGTAATTCTCATAAATGGCAGATAAGCCTTGCTTGTCTTCATATCCGTTCTGCTTTAAATGAGATGTAATTTGATTATAACTTGTGGTGTCTAGTTGCTTTAATTCCGGCCCAAGCCAGAACACAATTCGGGGTCCGGGATTCCGAGCCACAAAGCTGGAGTAGCGAGTATCCATGATGACATTCTGTGTGGATATGTTTCTTGCATCAAGCATAAGTAGTAAGGTATAGAGGTCTCCGGCTTGCATGGCTGGCATTGATAGATTAAAAACGGTTTGAGCGGCCCCGGCATCTTCTTTCATTCGTTGTTCTAAATAATAGGCGACGGAGTTGTCCGAGCTTTGCGGTGTACCATAGGTTACGGAGTCACCAAGAACAAGGAGATAGTCTTGTAAATTCTGTTGTTCGATTTGGATTGCGATTTTATCTAGTGCTGTACTTAGAAGCCTGGGATCGTCTTTGAATAAATTGTATTCCACTCGGTAGTGGTGAACATCGTCTGAGGAAATGAAATAGTTAATAGGAATTTGAAGTAAACATAGGAGTAGGGCCAGATAACCAATCATTCGCAGACTTTTACGAGATTTTCTAGCTTTCTTAAGTAGTGTGGTTTGAGGGTTGCGGGCGGTATAAGGTAATGATTCTGGATGAGCTTTACTAATAGATTTGCTCTCGTTTATCAAATATCATGTTCCTTTTCAATTTAATGTAGGATGTCATGGGATTCTTTTCGACAAATTAAGAAAAAATCCTTTATCTAATACCAAAAATAGTGGTATTGAAAAAAGCTAAGCATTAATTCATAGCATTTAGTCGTTGATTGTTTTATAATGCTTTTCCAAGAAGACAGAAAAACTTTATTTTCGCTTATACTTACCTTGATTTGTCTATATGTACATTAATTTGTATGTATGGGGTAATCTTTTGGTTAGGATAGGGGAAAAGGCTGTGTTATAATATATTATTGTAATTATTTTGTGCATGTGTTTACACACTGAGGAGGATTTAGTAATGGGTAAAGTGTTTGTCTGTGATCACCCACTGATTCAGCATAAGCTGACCTACATAAGAGACGAGCGAACGAATACTAAAGATTTTCGTGAATATGTAGATGAAGTGGCAACTTTAATGGCTTATGAAATTACACGTAACATTCCACTTGAGAAAGTTATCGTGAAGACTCCGGTAACTGAAGCGGAATGTTCGATTATATCTGGGCGCATGCTCGGTCTTATACCGATCTTACGTGCTGGACTTGGCATGACAGAAGGTGTTCTTAAATTAGTTCCAGCAGCTAAAGTTGGTCATATTGGATTATATCGCGACCCAGAGACACTTAAGCCCGTAGAATACTATGTGAAACTACCAACTGATGTTCAAGAGCGTGAGCTTATTGTAATTGACCCGATGCTTGCAACCGGAGGCTCGGCCAATGCTGCAATTACAGCGCTGAAGAATCGTGGTTGTACACAAATTAAACTGATGTGCTTAATTGTTGCACCTGAGGGTGTCGAGGCTGTTCAAAAAGAACATCCAGATGTCGATATATATGTTGCTGCAATCGACAGTTATTTGAATGACCATGGTTATATCGTACCTGGACTAGGCGATGCAGGAGACAGATTGTTCGGGACAAAGTAAGGGGATGAATTTGATAATGAAGCGTTTGAAAGTAATCACGATTTTCGGAACTAGACCTGAAGCGATCAAAATGGCTCCACTAGTGCTTGAGTTACAAAAGCACTCTGACCAAATTGAATCACTTGTTTGCGTAACTGCGCAGCATCGGGAGATCCTCGATCAAGTTCTTGAGATATTCCGAATTACACCGGATTATGACCTGAACGTCATGAAGGCTCAACAGACATTAAATGAACTCAGCGTTCGGGTGCTGCAAGGGCTAGAGCCAGTGTTTCGCGAGACACAGCCAGACCTTATCCTTGTTCATGGCGATACATCAACGACATTCCTTGCCAGCTACGCTGCATTTTTGCAACAAATTAAGGTAGGACATGTCGAAGCTGGTCTTCGTACATGGAACAAGCTTTCACCATATCCAGAGGAAATGAATCGCCAGCTTACGGGCGTAATTGCTGATTTACACTTTGCGCCAACTTCTTGGTCGGCAGACAATCTTCGCCGTGAGAATAAATCGGATAGTACGATTTATGTAACAGGTAATACGGTAACGGATGTATTCCAGTACACCGTGAATAAAGAATTCGCCCATCCGGTACTCGAATGGGCGAAGGGTAAGAGACTTGTTCTTATGACGGCGCACCGCAGAGAATCGCAAGGTGAACCGCATCTTCGGATTTTCCGTGCTGTAAAACGACTTGCCGATGAGTTCGAAGACATTGCGATCGTATATCCAGTGCATCCGAGTCCTGCTGTGCGCGAACCAGCTCACGAGATGCTTGGTAATCATCCGCGCATTAAACTAATTGATCCGCTCGATGTGACAGAGCTACACAACTTTTTCCCGCATACCTATATGATCTTAACTGACTCTGGAGGTATTCAAGAAGAAGCGCCTTCATTTGGAGTTCCTGTTCTTGTACTTCGAGATACAACGGAGCGACCAGAAGGAATTGATGCAGGAACACTAGAGCTCGTTGGATCAGATGAAGATAAGGTGTACGAGCGTGCGCGTGTATTATTGACAGATACAGCTGAGTATCAGCGTATGAGTCAAGCTGCTAATCCATATGGTGATGGCAAGGCGAGCGAACGCATTGTCCAAGCAATTCTTCACCACTTTGGGAAGGCAGAAAGTTCTCCAGAGCCTTTTTTGGGCTAATCTTTTGAATATATTATGACAATCACTAGCAATAGTGCAATTAATTTGACAACTAACTAGGATTATGAATTGACAATAGAAACAGGCTTTAGATACAATGTATTGGGATAATTGTGATAATTGTCATAGCTCTGATTTAGGAGTGTGTGTGAATGAAGACACCTCGTCGTTCAGATGATCCATGGCGTGCAGCAGGACTTGTCACTGCACTTGGTCTCGATCTGGTTATTTGCATGGGTGGAGGCTATTTGTTAGGTGATTTTGTTAGCCGCTCTATGGGTGGCAATAAGCTCTGGACTGTAGCTGGCATCGTACTAGGCTTGATTATTGGGATCTACAGCATTGTACTCGTGCTTCGCAAGATTATGGGAGGATCTCAATGAATGAATTACACACTCACATTCAGCGATTATGGAAATTTACATGTCTGTTTTTATTCCTTTGTTTTATATGCTGGGTGTTCCTTACTTCGTATCGACCGACTATTGCAGGTTTGATGCTCGGGACAACTGTATCCGTAGTAAATGTTTGGTATACCGCCCTCAAGGTTCGTCAGTTCACTGAGGCAGTAGCTGGACAACAAAAGCGAGTTAGCTTAGGCTTTCTTACTCGGATCGCAATTTCCCTGCTAGCCGTAATGCTAGCTATTAAATCGGCTCACTTTCAGGTCATTACAACAGTAATTGGTTTAATAGTAGCGCCAATGGCCACAGTACTTCTGGGTTTAAGGTATGCCAAGAAAGTACGAAAGTAGTAAGTCAATCATGAACGACAGCGGAAAGGGGTGAAAACAATAATATGCATGAGGTACCGGTATTCAAATTATTGGGCATTGATTTCGATCTTTCGGTTTTATTGTCAACCATTGTAACGATAATTATCGTCTTCATTATTGCCATGCTATGTGTGCGTAAACTTTCTGTCGACAAACCAAGTAAAATGCAGAATTTTTTGGAATGGATCGTTGAGTTCGTTGCAGGCTTTATCAGTAGCGTTATGGATATGAAAAGAGGTAAAGGCTTTATTACACTAGGTGTTACCTTGATCCTATTTATTTTTATAGCGAACTTACTTGGATTGCCGTTTAACATTGCGACCGAACCGACTGAGCCGTTCTCTTTATTTGGTAATCCAGTGATTACACAGGCGATGTTAGATGAAGCTCACACGAGTGGTAAGCACTTATCCATCCTATGGTTTAAGTCGCCAACGGCTGATGCTTTGTTTGCAATGGGATTAGCAGGTATGGTGATTTTCATGGTGCATTTCCTTGGAATGACTCGGAATACCAAAGGATATTTCAAACATTACTTTGAGCCGTTCTGGTTCTTCGTTCCACTCAACTTAATCAAAGAATTCTCCAAGTTGTTAACATTAGGTATGCGTTTGTTCGGTAATATTTTTGCCGGTGAAGTTATGCTTACCGTTATTCTAATGGCGGGGGCTTGGGGTATTGTTCCGTTGATTGCTTGGCAAGGCTTTAGTATTTTCGTAGGAGCTATTCAAGCATTTATCTTTACGGTACTTACGATGGTTTATATTTCTCAAGCTGCCGAGAAACATCACGATTAAGCTTAGGTTATGTCCCGAAGGTCTATATGGACTCAGGTGAAGAATAATACAAAAACTTTTAATTTATTGAGGAGGATTTTAAAGATGGATATGGCTATGTTAGCAGCAGCTATCGTTGTAGGTTTAGGTGCACTTGGTGCAGGTATTGGTAACGGTTTGATCGTAAGTAAGACAGTTGAGGGTATCTCCCGTCAACCTGAGTTAAAAGGTGCTCTTCAATTAACAATGTTTATCGGTGTTGGTATCGTCGAGGTTGTTCCAATTATCGGTGTTGTATTCGCATTGTTATTCTACTTCGTTAAGTAACAAAGTGAAGCTTTGGCGGGGAAGGTCTAAGCCATCCGCGCCTTCATTTTGTAACTTTGTGAAGCGGAAACTGACTTACACCTCTCAGAAGGGAGTGACTCTTGAATGGAGTTTATTTTAGGAAATGCCATAATCGCAATCGTAGGTTTTGGAGTTTTATACTTCTTACTTCACCGTTATGCACTTGGGCCTTTACTAGGTATGATGGAAAAACGCAGAGAATTGATCACAAGTCAAATTGAATCTGCTAAGAAAGACCGTCAAGATGCTGAAGTATTCATTGCTGAGCAGAAAGAAGCTTTAGCTCAAGTGAAGAAAGAAGCTTTCAATATTGTTGAGACTGCTAAAACAAATGCTTCTCGTCAAGCAGATGAAATCATTGAGAAATCGAAGCTTGAAGCGAGCCGTATTAAAGATGAGGCTTTGCGTGATATTGACAGTGAAAAGAACAAAGCCATTGCTGCATTACATGCAGAAGTGGGTTCATTATCTGTGGCTATTGCTGCAAAAATTATCGAAAAACAAGTTACCGAACAATCACAACAAGAACTTGTTGACCAATACCTGAAACAGGTAGGAGGAGTTCAATGAGTGACATCGTTGTAGCTAAAAGATACGCTAAAGCTCTTTTTGAAATTGCTCAAGAAAAGGGCAAAATCGCTGAGTATGAGGCTGATTTGAAGTTAATTGTCGATGCAATTCGGGAGAACGTTGAATTAGGAAGTATCCTTTCACAACCTAATATCGATATTCAAAGAAAGACTGATTTAATTAATGCTATTTTTCAAGGTAAAGTCTCAGATGATGTAGTGCAAACTTTGAAGCTTCTTGTAACAAGAAGACGCGAAGGTATTCTTAGCACTTTACTTATGGATTATATCCAGATTTCTAATGATGTTCTTGGACAAGCAAACGCGATTGTATATACACCGTTTGCCATTTCAGATGCACAGCAACAAGAAATCGCAACTGAGTTCAGTAAAATTACGGGTAAAACCGTTCGTGTAGAAATTGTGATTGAACCGAGCCTACTTGGTGGGATTCAGGTTCGAATCGGCAATCGTTTATATGATGCAAGTTTTTCTGGCAAATTGGATCGATTGCGTAAAGCTATGATCTCAAGCACTGTAGATAGGGGTGAGGTTCGTTGAGTATCAGACCTGATGAAATCAGCTCGCTAATTAAGCAGCAGATTGAAAATTTTAAATCAGAGTTGCAAGTTGTTGATGTAGGGACAGTCATTCAAGTCGGTGACGGGATTGCCCGCGCACACGGTTTGGAGAACGTTATGGCAGGAGAATTACTAGAATTCTCTAACGGCGTCGTTGGTATGGCTCTTAATTTAGATGAAAACAATGTCGGTATCGTTATTTTAGGACCTTACAGCGATATTCGCGAAGGCGACCAAGTTAAACGTACAGGCAAAATTATGCAAGTACCAGTTGGTGAAGAATTACTAGGCCGTGTAGTTGACTCACTAGGTCAACCGGTTGATGGCAAAGGACCTATCAACACGACTGAGTTCCGTCCAGTTGAATCCCAAGCTCCAGGCGTTATGGCACGTAAATCCGTTCATGAGCCAATGCAAACAGGTATCAAAGCGATCGACGCTATGATTCCAGTAGGCCGTGGTCAACGTGAGCTTATCATTGGTGACCGTCAAACAGGTAAAACTGCAATTGCGATTGATACAATCATTAACCAAAAGGGTAATGGTGTTAAATGTATCTATGTTGCAATCGGTCAAAAGCAATCAACTGTAGCGAACGTTGTTGAGACTCTTCGTCGTAATGGCGCGTTGGAATATACGATCGTCGTAACTGCGAGTGCGTCTGATCCAGCTCCGTTATTGTTCCTTGCTCCATATTCAGGTTGTGCGATGGGTGAGTACTTTATGTATAAAGGTGAGCACGTGCTCATTATTTATGATGATTTGTCCAAACAAGCAGCTGCTTACCGTGAGCTTTCACTATTGCTTCGTCGTCCACCGGGTCGGGAAGCATTCCCTGGTGACGTATTCTACTTACACTCCCGTTTACTTGAGCGTGCAGCTAAGTTGAATGATGAACTAGGTGGCGGTTCCTTAACTGCACTTCCGTTCATTGAAACACAAGCTTCTGACGTATCAGCTTATATCCCAACGAACGTAATCTCGATTACGGACGGTCAGATTTTCTTGGAATCTGACTTGTTCTACTCCGGTCAACGTCCTGCGGTTAACGTTGGTATCTCCGTATCGCGTGTAGGTGGTGCGGCTCAAATTAAAGCAATGAAGAAGGTTGCTGGTACTTTGCGTCTTGATCTTGCAAGCTATCGTTCACTTGCAGCGTTCGCACAGTTCGGTTCCGATCTAGATAAATCAACTCAAGCACGTTTGAACCGTGGTGTTCGCATGCTTGAAATTCTTAAGCAAGGCGTTAACGAGCCTATGCCAGTTGAAAAGCAAGTTGTTTCTCTTTATACAGCAGTTAAAGGTCACTTGGATGATATTCCAGTACATGACATTCAGCGTTTTGAGAAAGATTTCCTTGCATTCGTTGACACGACTCATCCTGGAATCTTTGCATCCATTCGTGATACGAAAGATCTTGTTGCTGACAACGAGGCTGCTATGAAAGCTGCAATCGCTGAGTTTAAGAAAAGCTTCGCAACAACTTAAATCATCTTTTCAGGCTTGCTAGTCAAGCAAGCCTTTTTATGTGAATAAGAAAGTATAAGTCATGCGCCTATACTTTCTAGTATTCATCTTATGAAACGCATCCGTCCTATAAAGACGGCGTAGCCGTTTCATCTTGGTGAATAAGTAAGAATACGTTAAATTGTTATACCCCAAGGTGGTGAAACGATTGGCCAAAGGCATACGCGATATTAAACGCCAAATCAAGAGTACTCAGAGCTCCAAGCAGATTACCAAAGCGATGGAAATGGTTGCGGTATCTAAGTTACGCAAAGCTCAAGAGAATGCGGAATCTGCAAGACCTTACGCGGATAAGATGAGAGAAGTGATCGCGAGTATAGCAGCAGGCACTACAGGGATCAAGCATCCTATGCTGATGACACGTGAGATCAAGAAGACGGGTTACCTCGTCATGACATCTGACCGTGGTTTAGCAGGTGGTTACAATGCGAACCTACTTCGTATGATCGCAAACTCGATTCGTGAAAAGCATAAATCCGAGGATGAGTACACGATCTTCGTATTGGGGCGTAAAGGCCGTGACTTTTTCCGCAAACGGAATTTTCCGATTGCTAGTGAAGTCATTGGTGTAGCCGACACTCCTGTGTTTGCAGATATTAAATCCATTGCTAATGAAGCGGTACGCAATTTTGAGAATGGTTCGTACGATGAGTTGTACGTAGTATATAACCAATTTATCAACGTATTGACACAAGTACCAGTATCAAAACGCTTATTACCTTTGGAGGATTTGCAAACTTCGAATAGTGGACCTACAAGCAGCTATGAATATGAGCCATCGGCTGAAGAAGTGCTTGAAGTACTTCTTCCGAAATATGCTGAGACCATGATTTATAGTGCGCTTATGGAAGCTAAGGCAAGTGAGTTCGGTGCTCGCATGACAGCTATGGGTAGTGCGACGAAGAATGCTGATACATTAATAAATTCGTATACATTGCAATATAACCGCGCTCGTCAAGCAGCGATTACACAAGAAATTTCTGAAATCGTTGCAGGGGCGAATGCATAAAGGAATAACTTTGGATGTAGGAGGGAAAAAAATGAACAAAGGACGCATTGTGTCCATTACGGGACCGGTTGTCGACATCGAGTTTGAACGCGGTCAGCTTCCTGAGATCCTAAATGCGATCAAAATTGTTAAACCGTCTGAAAAAGAAGGCGAGTTATCAATTAACTTAACGGTAGAAGTTTCGCTACATTTGGGCGATAACCTTGTTCGTTGCGTAGCAATGTCCACAACTGATGGACTTGTACGTGGTTTGGAAGCAATTGATACGGGAGCTCCGATCAATGTTCCAGTAGGTCCTGTTACACTTGGACGTGTATTTAACGTATTGGGTGAGCCGATCGATGGTACTGAGGACGACCGTACTTTGACAAGTCCAATTCACCGTGCGGCGCCTTCTTTCGAGGAATTGTCCACACAAGCGGAAATTCTTGAAACAGGTATTAAAGTAATTGACTTACTAGCTCCTTATACTAAGGGTGGTAAGATCGGTCTTTTCGGTGGTGCGGGTGTAGGTAAAACCGTTACAATTCAAGAGTTAATTAACAACATTGCACAAGAGCACGGTGGTATCTCCGTATTCGCAGGTGTTGGTGAGAGAACTCGTGAAGGTAATGACTTGTTCCACGAGATGAGCGATTCCGGCGTTATTAAGAAAACAGCGATGGTATTCGGTCAAATGAACGAGCCTCCTGGTGCACGTCTACGTGTTGCCTTGTCAGGTTTGACTATGGCTGAGTATTTCCGTGATGAAGAAGGCAAGGACGTGTTGTTGTTTATCGATAACATTTTCCGCTTTACTCAAGCGGGTTCTGAGGTTTCAGCACTACTCGGACGTATGCCATCCGCGGTAGGTTACCAGCCAACGCTGGCAACTGAAATGGGTCAATTGCAAGAGCGTATTACATCAACTAAAAAAGGTTCAGTTACTTCCATTCAGGCTATTTACGTTCCTGCGGATGACTATACTGACCCGGCTCCAGCTACTGCATTTGCTCACTTAGATGCAACAACTAACCTTGAGCGTAGAATTTCCGAGATGGGGATTTTCCCAGCGGTTGATCCGCTTGCTTCCTCTTCCAGAATTCTAGCGCCTGAGATTGTTGGCGAAGAGCACTATGCTGTTGCACAAGGCGTAAAACGTATTTTGCAACGTTACAAAGAATTGCAAGATATCATTGCGATCCTTGGTATGGACGAATTGTCTGAAGAAGACAAGTTGACTGTACAACGTGCAAGAAAAATTCAAAACTTCCTATCGCAATCGTTCCACGTTGCAGAGCAATTTACTGGCCGTAAGGGTCAATATGTGCCTGTTAAAGAAACGGTTCGCAGCTTTAAAGAAGTGCTTGATGGTAAGCATGACAACCTACCTGAGGATGCATTCTTATATGTAGGTACTATCGAAGAAGCTGTGGAAAAAGCGAAGACTCTATAGAATGACGTGTTATGCTTTCTCGATACAGATTTAACTAAAGTCTGTACTCACAAAACTTTTGGGAGGGATGGACCGTGAGCACTTTCCTATTGGAAATCGTCACTCCGGAGCGTAAAGTATATACACAAGACGCATCGATGGTCATCGTCAAGGGCGTTGAGGGAGAAATGGGTATTTTACCTAATCATGTCCCTCTCGTCACTCCTTTGAAAATTGCGCCAATTATCGTTAAGCATGCTGGTGGCCAAGATGAAATTCTTGCTGTGCACGGCGGTTTTATGGAAATTCGCAAAGACAAAGTCGTTATTCTTGCTGAGAGCGCTGAAGGTCCTAGTGAGATCGATCTTGATCGTGCTAAAGCAGCTAAAGATCGTGCGCAACACAGATTAGATGCGATGACGAAAGACAACATTGATTATGCTCGAGCAGAACGTGCATTACACAGAGCAATTAATCGTATTGAAGTAACTGAGCGAAGAATTTAAAGTAAAAGGCTATCCATTATGAGGATAGCCTTTTTTCTATTAAATGAAGTTGTTAGTGTTAGTCTTTATTCGGTATTCTCTGCTGGCTGAATCTCAGCTACATTCACTTTGTATGCGCTGATTAGTTCGGAATTGACCACAATATCTTCCTTGCCAACCCAAGTGCCGATAATGGTTTGAGGGCCGAGGTTAAAATCAAAGTTGCCACTTAGAAGAATATAGGTATCTAGATAAGGGACTAGGGCAGTGGAGCCTTCTACTGAAGCAACATCTGCTTGAAATCTGACTTTGGTTTTGGTGTATTTCTCTAACTGGTCCAGAAGAATATCGATAAAGTCGGTTTTGACCTTGGTAAACACATACACACCGCTTGTATATTCATAATAGGATTCTTTATCGCTGCCTTCGCCAGTCGCATTATTCGCGATAATTACGCCTTTGCGATCTAGTTTGATACTATCTGCGTCAAGTACAAGGATCTGGTTCAGCTGGGTATCCTCTAACTCGAAGATAAGCGTCCGTTTCTTGCGGTTTGAAGAGTCTCCCTCAACAAGAAGTGCTGGTAAGCCTTGTCCACTATATTCAGATGCGAACTGGATTTCTCTGACCTTCCAGTTCTCGTCTAACGTAGTCTCTGATTTGACTACTTGTTTATCTGACATCATGCGAGCATAGGTAAGTGTGTTCCCATGAATCCCTGCCGCTTCGAATAAAGTATCTTTCTTCCCTTTTTGGCCAATGACGTTAGTGAAGGTTTGACCAGGCAAAGCGGTAGATAAGAGCCGACTTGGATCATTTTGGAGCCATGCTGTTTCGGCTGCTTGGATTTGATCCTTCGCATCCTTATAGGTACCAAGTACGGTGTAGAGTTCAATCGCTTCAGCATACTCTTTGCTTTTAACAAGACCATCTGCCTTCTTAAAGGCAGCATTTACCTGCTTGGTAATAAAGGAGTAGAGCTTGGACTTAGATCCAATCCAACTCTTATTCGACTCTGCTAGCTTCGCGTATTCAATAAATTGGGTTAGAGTGGATAACTCGTCCTTTTCTATTAGAACCGTTAGCTCGGTTTGGGTATGCTGCTCGGCAATTGGGATTAGCCAGCTTGCCTTAATTTCTTTGGTCTGATAGATACTCCATAGATCTGCGGTTGCTTTCAAATATTCGGGCAAAGATTTATGCTTAGCCCAGTAGCCGAGCTTAGCCTTATCGTATTTCTCGAATAGAGCACGAACTTCTTTATCTTTCTTCTTCTGATCCCCGAATAGGTCAGCAGGTAGAGCAGCGAACTCCGTTATGTAGTTGTCCTCTTCAAAGGTAAGATTCTTGATACTTGCTTCTGCAGTTTGGAGGATATCCTCTTTAATCTTAACTAAGGCTTCGTTCAACTCCTTGTCTAATTGCAGTTCACCAGACATACGCTGAAATAAAGCGGCAATCTCGGCATCTTCCTTCGCGTAATCTACTTTGGCTTGCTGATAATTTGTATGAACTAAAAGTAATTTATCTAGCGCATTATTTTTGCTATAACGTTTAACATCATCACTGAGCGTGGTTAATAAGGATTTCATCTCTGTAACAGGCTTTAGTTGATCCAGATGAGAGGTGACTTCGGTTTCTTTATAGTTAATCCAACGATTCTTATAGGTTCGCATAAGGTTTTCTTCGGCTGACATTAGATCTTTATTTTCAAGATAAGCTACACCTTCGTTGTAGTAATAGATTTTGTCTGCTACACGAATAAGTTTATATCCAACTAATACAAGAGCTAGACAACAAATCACTAGAGCGATATTTCTCATGCTACAATCCTTTCTATAGTAAGCCTGAAAAATCAGGATCATAGTTGTATTTAACGTGAACGATATCTTTGGTTTTATGGTACAGCTCAGGCCATTGCCCTGAATCTGATTCAGATAGGAGTTGACATAAGCGCAGAAGCCGTTCTTTGGGCAGATAATCAACGTACTCAATGAGAAGTACTTGGTATTTGGTTACGTATTGCTTCACGCGAAGTGCTGCTCCTGCGATGCTGGTTAGTATCTCGTGATTACGGTCCAAATTCTTAATTTGCGTGCGGTGAGTCATTACATAATCCAAAGCACCACTTTTGATCAGGCTTTTGTTTATTTTGGATACTTCATATAAATAAAGCACAAATCCAGGATCGTACGTATTCGGAATGAGTGAATCTAGTTCAAGATCCATATCTTTGCGGATTATAAAATGATACAAACACCACAGTTTATGATGCTTAATGGGCTCGTTTAATAGGAAATAGCCGATTTCACGCAGCATCTCATAAGCTACCTTATACTGCTCATCATTGATCTGTTGAATGGCACGTTCCATGTCTACCTGGAGACCCTTGCTAATACTTGGTATCTGCCCTTTTAGGGTTTTGTGAAACCAAACCTGCTCTATACCCGTCTTATATTTATAGCGTAAGTATAAATATAAGCCGGAGAGGCCAAATGCAGCGATTATCGTAATGATGATTTCCGTTAGACTTCGAGCAATTAGAATGGTTAAACAAAAGAAGGTGACAAAAGCTAGTACCTCTGTATGGACCTTCTTACGGTTCAGGGAAGCGATGTGTTCTGTGGCAGGGATGAAATTCTGTTTCCCACATTGCTCGCATTTATCGTCCCATAAGACAGAGTATTGATTGCAGCTCTTACAATAGCGGAGTCTTTCGAATGCATGTATATTTTTGGGTGATTTTCGAAACTGAACGGCTGATTTGGTTTGCATGAATTATGACCCTCCACTCATGTGATTATGGGTATTCAGCTCTACAATGAGGTCTGAGTCAATTTGTTCATAGGTAGGGTGATTCTTATCGTATTTGCGAAACAATAGCCATTTACGAAGGACATACACAGCTGCGCAGCTAAGTAATAGGTAAGTTATCATATCATTCTCCTAATCATATAATAAGTTCGTACATGTCATCCTACGGCAATTTTCAATCAATAGGAATTTGTAGAAAAATAGGCGACAAGCCCTATTATAGTTTATAATATATCATAGTCTAATATTACGATTTTAGCGAATAATGGGCTTCAATAGATAGAGCATAAGTGAAGTCGGAAATTGGTGTGGAGGTAGAGTACAATGATTCAGAGAAAAAATAGATTTTTGTATATAACAGTGGGTTTAATAATGGCTTTGATGATTTCTTTAATAAGCCCGATGACGCTGCAAGCAGCCACTAGCACGGATACCAAGATGGATGCGGTACTTGCTGTTGATATGAGTACATCGATGAACAATAGTGATAAGAATAAGCTCAGTAATGAAGCTATGAAGATGTTCATTGATATGGCATCTGTATCCGGAGATAAAATCGGGATTGTCGGTTATACCGATCAAGTCATTCGAGAGAAAGCACTTCTCAAGATCGATTCTCCGAAAGATAAGCAGAATTTAAAAACTTTCGTTGATCAATTGACGAGAGGTCCCTATACAGATGTTGCAGTAGGTGTGAGTGAAGCACTCAATATTCTGGAATCTGGACGTGAAGCAGGTCATGAACCGCTCATCATCCTGCTTACCGATGGCAATAATTCACTTAACAAAGATCGCACGCAACAGGAATCCGATCAAATGCTGGAAGAAAGTATTAAGAAGGCGAAGGATCAAGGGGTTCCGATTTATACGATCGGGTTAAATGCTGACGGCACCCTGAATAAGGATGTTCTTCAGAAAATATCAGACGAGACGAATGGCAAAATGTTCGTGACCAAAGACGCTGATTCACTACCGCAAATTCTTAGTGAAATTTTTGCTAATCATATGAAGCTCAAGGTTGTGCCAATCACGACACTTGGAGCTAACGGACAATTCCAAGATGTAACGCTAACCATTCCGAATGCAAGTGTGCTTGAAGCTAATATTTCGATCATGTCGAGTAAGCCAGTCGAGGTTAAGCTGTTTGATCCAGCAGGGAAAGAGCGGGTCATACCATCCGATGACACACTGTTGTCAAAGTCTAGTGCATATTCACTCGTGAAGGTATTAAAGCCAGACCAAGGCGACTGGAAATTACAGGTTAAAGGTGTAGATAAACAAGAGATTAAGATTAATCTACTGTTCAATTACGACTTGCAGGTTGTGATGAGTCCATTAAATAAACAGAAGTATAAGACCGGGGATACCGTCGACATTACGGCCGAGCTTCATTCGGATGGTAAGGTGGCTAGCGAGCCCGAGCTATATAAGAATTTAAAGTCTACTTTGCTAGTGAAGGACTTAGATACGCAGCAAAATACAGAAATTCCATTAACGCAAGCTGATCAGAAATTCAAAGGAAGCTACAAAGTAGCAGATGAGCATGATTATGAGTTAACTGTAAGGTTAGAGGATGCAAGCTTATTGCGCGAATCGGAGCCTGTATCTATTACGGCTAAGCCAGATGGTGCTGTTAAGCCAAGCTCTAGCCCTAGTCCAACGACAACGCCTGATGCACCTAAGGATGAGAAGCCATTCCCATGGCTGTATGTGGTGCTTGGAGTCGTAGGGTTACTAATTGTTATACTTGCGGCACTCTATATTGCGGCTATGATGAAGAAAGCGAATAAAGGCTTTTATGGACAGATGGTTATTGAGGTTCGTGATGAGAATACAGGTGAGAGAAGTAATCCACAATATAAGAAATTAAATACATTTAAAGGAAAATTTAACTTGCATCAAATCCTTCAGCTTGCGCCAGAGTTTGCTGAGACGAGCAAAATTAGCTTTAGTCCGGGTAAGAATGATACGATCATTGTAACTAACCAGACGAGTTGTGTGATTGAGATCGGTGGTCGAGCCATCGATGCAAGCAAGGGCAAAGAAATTCGTAAGAATGACCGCATGAAAATAACCCTACAGAACGTCAATAAATCGATAAGTATTGAATATATCATTTAGGAGGCTTCACCACTATGAAAGCAACGGTCAGGGAGCATATCCAGCAATTAGATGTATCATTGGGCGGGGGAATCGTCAGTGATAAGATCCGTGTAGATACGATCGACAATCCGATGCTCGTGATTGGACTCGGCGGAACAGGAATTGACGCATTACTGCGTTTGAAGTATCAGATCAATAGACGTTTTAAATTACCAGAAGATCCGATTTCTAAGAAAAAGAAAGATAAACCCGATAACGTAGAGTTCATCGCCTTTGAGACGAATGAACATGATCGTAATAAGAAGTACAAAGGGATCGGACTTGATCCCTTAACTGAATTTGTCTTGTTATCGAATGCAGAAATCGGTGGATTACTGCAGAATAGAAGTATTCTAGAGCCTTATATAACCGATTGGTTATCGAATGAACTAATCATTACCGATGGAATTAGCGGAGCTTCAGGTGTCAGACAAGCAGGTAGACTGCTCCTGTTCACGAAGATTATTCAAGTTGTTCAAGCGATTGAGAAGAAAATCTCGATGCTCTCAGTAGGTACGAATAAGAAGCTGATGGTATTCCTGTTAACTGGACTTTCAGGTGGGACAGGAAGTGGTTGCTTCTTGGATATTTCCTATATCGTGAGAGGCTTAATGGAACGTGAGCATGGTGTTTCCGGAGTAGATAAGGTGAGCTTGCTCGGTTATTTATTCACTCCGGATGTAAATTTGTCCAATAAGAGCCTATCCGATCATTCCAAAGAATATATTAAGAAAAATGGCTATGCAGCACTTAAAGAGCTCGATTACTGGATGAATGTCGATGAGCGCGGAGAAAGATTCCAGCAGCGTTATGGCAACATTCTAACCGTGAATTCACCGATGCCGCCATTCAACTTGGCACATCTGATTTCAGCAACTAATCTAGAGGGCAAGCTGCTAGAGAACGCCTACGACTATTGCATGAATGTCACAGCTGAGAACATCACGAACTTTATGGCTAGCGAAGAGAAACAGTCTGGTGAAGAGTTCGCGATTCATGATTATATCAGCAATATTCGTACGAATATCAATCAAATGCCGAAGGCATATGCGGCAAACTATCAATACAATATTCTCGGTGCTTCTTCAGCCGTACTTCCAATCGAGGAAATGACGACTTATCTCGCTTATCGTGTATTTAATAAGATGGAGAAAATGTTCGACTCAGCGCCTTCAATGGAAGATACGGAGAAATTCGCGCGTAAGCTAGCTATTGATCTCGATTCTGTTCACCGTGTATTTGAACAAAGAGTGCCTGAACCGATTCCTGGTTATCAGAATAGTGAGCGGCTAAGCTACAACAATGTCATTAAGCAACAGGTTGTTCACATAGACACGGAGCTAGAGCAGAATTTCCTATCAAGAGCTAGGGAAGAGTATATCAAGACAAGAAAACAGCTTCCAGCTCAGAAGGTGGATGAGCTTGCTGACCAAATTAAGCGTGTGTTCCTACATCCTGAGCAAGGTCCTTTCTATGCATCGCGCATTATTTATTCAGAGAAGGGTTATTGCATTCTGAACTTAATTTCGTCTTATATCGAGACATTACGAGAGAATCTAGCTAGAATTCCACGTGATATCGATACTGTTCGTGAGCAAGCCAGTATGAAGATGGCGGATGCGCGAAGTGCGTTTATTTCCAAGGATAAGAAGAAGGATGCATACATTGAAGCTAAGATCGAAGAATATTTAATGCTAGCTGATATGGAAAGAATGGAGCAGATGATCGACTTCTACGAGGATCTGCACAAGCTAATTAACGATCATAATTCCCGTATCTATCAAGTGTTCACGGAGCTTCTGAACGCACTTAACCAGATTTTCGAGAAGAATGGCGATATCCTGATTAATGGCGAAGAAGAGATTGATCATAAGGGAAATAAGACGTATTACTGGAATGTAGTAAGTGTTCCGGATATGGTCAAAGTGATTGGTAATATTATGGATGATCGCAATGTCGATGATCTCATTCGTGATTTTACAAGCGAGCTGCTTGATAAGTCAGGTAAGTGGATCAAAGAACAGGAAGTGGATGTCGTCGGTTCGATTTCCGATTTCTTATCAGATCAGTTCGGTGACTTGATTACGAAGTCGATGGAAGATTTCCTAGTTATTAAATATGGTAACGAAGATGCAGTTGATAAAGTTGTAGAACGCAAAATTGCTGGACGTCTAGATGACGAGGCAATCCCAGTATTCCATTTGAATAATAGCTTAGGCAATCATCATTTTCCTTCATGGGGCTTTGTGTCTGTACCGGTGCATGCACCGAATATTTTCAAAGGAATTCGTAGCTATCAAGATACATCGATCGCTAAGTCACGCTATACGGTGAAGGAAAGCCAAGTGAAGAACCGGATCTTCTGGCTGAACACGAAGAATGGGATTCCGCTCTTCTTATATACACCACTGAAAGTATTTGAAGAAAGCTATGAGCGTACGATTCTAGAGCAAGAAGGCGTTGGTCGTCACCTAGTACAGACCGATAAAATCAATTGGACTAACTTGCCATCTCCGATTCCTGAGAGATCATGGGGAGACACCTATGAGAATAGACGTGTTAAGAATTATAATGCTGAAGTTAGAAGCCTATTTGAGAAGGCTCTTTCATTCAAATGTATTTCAGTTAAATCAAGTGATATTGGTACTAGTAGTAGATACGAGGTTATTTTCACGAAGCCTTTGCAGCTGAATGAATTGACCGATAAATATGACATGCAGCTTAACAGCCAAAGACCCAACCTAGGTGAGGTAAAACGTTGCAGTAGCGAGCTTGCAAGCCTGCTTGAGAATGGACTCGAAAGAGTATCCTCCAAAGACATTTTCAGTAGTGTTGATGAAGATATGGCGAAGGAAAACTTGATTCGCTCACCTGAATTGTTACGTGCTCTGAAAGAAGAAATTCGCAAGTATGAGCAAATTACAGCGAAGAAGAATGAGCTAGATCGTGTGTTAAGCTCGTTCCAAGACGAAGAGAAGCTTGTTGATCAGTTTATTGAAGCCATGTATACAGACACGATAACGAAGAAGGGTGCTTTGATCGTCTACGATCATGATGCTGATGAAGATGCATGGACACCACTTCTGAATCTCATTCAGGTGAACAAATTTGTGGACTATGAGATTTATAATGTGATGCGTAAGTACGATGAGAAGCATATCGGTCTGATTCAGCGTAAATCATTGAAGCGTGCTACGCAGGTAGCATCTTCAACTGATATTTCTCGTCTATTATCGAAGCTGCATGAAATGCTCGAGAAATTCCAAGAAGCCAAGTCGAGCCTCGATTATGGACGTAACGAGCTCGTGAATGGTGAAGAAATGTATGCTTTCTATAATCAAGTTGCGACCAAAGTCAAAGATATGATTCGCACTTTAAAATAGCTTATTCCGTAAGAAGAGGGGGATGGCGGTTGAAACAACGATTGCTTGATTTTTCCAAGGAATTTGCTGCTAACCAAGAAAAACTCAATCATGAGGGCGACGAACAACGTAACATCTCTAATCCGTTAGTGTTTTTATTTGTAGGTGATAAATCACTTGAAGCATTGCGAAGCATTCATGAGTTAGTAGATGTGAACTGGAACAATGCTTCAGGTGTCCTATACTTTCATGTTGGTGTGGAGGAAACGATCTCGCTTCCGAACACCTACCAATTTCAATTGCCTGGTCCGTGTGAAGACCGTAAAGTACTTCGCACGGGTCTGCATGAGCGCTTCTATCAAGATGAGCAGAAGTTAATTGAGCTGAACCAGACGATACGCCAAATGAGCATTCGAATCGCGGAGCTAGGGAGTATGTATGATTCCTTCCAGCGGTTGAATATTGCGGTTGTGACAAATGTAAGCGATCCTTGTAATGTTCTGCTACCCGAGATTACCCTGCTGATGCAGACGGTTCTAAGTGAAACGTTCAAATTCATTCAAATCGATCTCTATGGATTGGTGCAAGAAAAGAGTGAAGGCGAGCAGCTCGCTTTGCCTATTTCATATGGAGTTAGCTTTCTTCGAGAGCTGGATCGTTATCAAGCCAAGGATTATCAATTCCAGGCTATGCTGCAAGTAACGGAGGATCAAATTAAGTTCCCTGTTGTGCATGCACCTTCACCGCTCTTTGACCTTGTCTATTTACTCAGTGACAAGAATGAAGCAGGCATTGTTCCAGAGAACAGCATGGCGATCAATTATGAGATCATTTGCAGACTGAACCTGCTTAAGAATGGCCGGGCGGTTCGAGGTATTGATTATCAGTACGACACCTACAATAACACGCAGTTTAAGCAGAATATTGGTGCTGCAAGCAGCGAAGCAAGTGTATATGCTACTGCAGGCTTTGCTAAGCTGCTACGCCCAAGCCGGGCAATTGCGGCAACGGTTGTGCATCAATTCTACAATAAAGTTATCAATCAGATGAAAGAGCATGGCGATACTCAGCGAAGAGAAATGATGGAGCTCTTGCAGCTTGATTTACCTTCGATTGAGCGTAAAGTAAATACATTACTGCCAAACGCAAGTAAAATTGAAGAAATGAATAGTCTACTTTACCGTAATCTATCGGTCACTGAAATGGATCAGTTCACCTTACAGCAGGCTGAGGAAGCGATGTATAGTGATACATGCAAAGCCTTCTTCGCAACCTACTTCAGAGATTCGGCATACGCCGCACTGGTGAGCTTGAATCCTGCTGAGGAGCTTGATCGAATCATTGAGCAGCATGTCATTAAGCATCCGCGATATGGGCTCTACTGTGCCTATATGTGGACGACAGACGATTCCGCTGTGTTAGGTGAACTACGTGCGATGATCAAAGATACCGTGAAGGATCTAGATCAGGTCCGTGAGGAGCTATCAGATGCTTATCGCGAAAGGGTAGAACAGCAGGATTTTCAGCGAATGCCTTTGTTCAAAAAAGGAAATACGAAGCGGTTTATTCGCCACTTTTTCAATAAAATCTATGGGACTCAGCATGCATTACTTGAGCTTGAGATCAAGCTGAAGCTGCTAGAATCCTATGAGCGAACTTTAGAGGAGCTACATGCCAGCTACAGCAAGCAGCTTGCACAATTAGAGGAAATCGGTAAATGCTTGAAGGATGTTTCTAGACAATGCATCTCGGATACGAGCGAACATTTGGGACGCAATATTCCTGAGTATTACGAAACGGTTGTGGATCAAATTACGAAGGATCTGGAGCAGAAGCATGGTCCGCAGTTTTATTTTGATGATCGGTTCATGGGCAATATTTCGGAGCAGCTTCATGGTCAATCAGAGCGTTTATTGCAACGATTAATTGATGTGTGTCGCAAGGAAGTATTCCCTTCACAACGGCTTCAGCTATCGTTCGAAGAAGAATTGCTTGCTCGTGCGAATGTAGCTGTGAGCTTCGATAATCGGGAAGTCCTCTCTAAAGAGGTGCTGTTCCGTGATTTGTATGAGACGCTGGAGCAGGATTCAACCATTCATATGGATGTATACAACTACACACATAAGCATCGGCATGATGAGAAGTATTTCTTAGGGGATAGCCAGAGCGAGTTCATCCAATATGCCTTCTCGGTTGATAGTGGTAGTCGGAGATATAAGCTAGGCTGTTTACATGAGAACAAGAATAGTGGAGTTGAGAAGTTAAACCTGATGGGTGGATTCCGCATTCAGGATATGATGTTTTACCGCAATGGCAAGAAGTATTATGAAACTTACCAGGAGAATGGCTATCAGTTCCACTGTAAGGAAGAAGAATTTACGTTGTAAAGATGGGGAGTGTCCGCGTAATGGGGGAGAGAAAAATAAGTGGATTGATGGTGCTTTTTAGCTTGCTAGGGGGAGCTGTTGGATTCGCAATAGGCGAGCTTGTTCTCAGCCAGCTAGAAGGAAGTCTGTCTCCTATTCTGCTGATGGCGATTTATTTTGGTCAATTCGCTTTCGTGGTAGGTTTATTTATATTCCTTGCTGAAATTATATCGCCGGACTTGAACGGAATTGGTTGGCGTACAAGATATACAGGTCAGGGCTGGATGTGGCTGATCCCAGCAACATTCGTTATGCTGTTTGCAGCAGCAGCCCTTATGCAATTCGTGTACGGCCTTGATTTTGGCAAAAATCAGCGTGCACAGAACCTTGTGCTCGTGATGGACGTGTCAGAAAGCATGATTCAAACCGATCCAGATCGTGAAAGCTTTCAAGCAGCTAAAGACTTAGTTCAGCGAATGGATAAGGATATGAAAACCGCTATTATTACCTTCAATGAAGAATCTTCTATCTTACAGCCGCTGATTTCACTTCGTGATCAAGGAGCTAAGGATCAGGTTATTGCTTCGCTAGAGGGCTTCGGTAAATACGAGGGTCAGACAAATATTGGTCTAGCGCTTGGAGAGGCTGTTAAGCAGATACAATCAGAGACCGATCCGAAGCGCAAGAGCGTTGTGATTCTACTTTCTGACGGTTATAGCGATGTCGACCTACCTGCAACATTAGCGCCATTCCATAGCGACAGGATTGCTATTCACACCGTTGGTATGAGCCTTGCGAGTACTGATGGTGAGCGATTATTACAAAGCATCTCGGATCAAACGGGAGGAAGCTATAATAATGTAGAGAACGCCAAGAGCTTAACTGGTGTATTCGATCAGATTTATCAGGAGCAGCAGCAACGTCATTTAGTTGGCGAACGCTATGGAGAAGCGGCAGATAGCGCTGTCTATGCTGTATTACGCATTCTGTTCCTTGCCCTCATCGGTACCTTACTTGGATTGTCGCTTGGCATTATATTTGATAATCGACATTTAGCTCTTAGCTTCGCGATTGGGGGAACCATTGCAGGGCTGATTGCAGGGCTGATATTAGAGTTCGGTCTAAGGATTCATTTCATGCCGGCATGGGGCGATCGTTTCTTTGCGGATATCGTACTTGCTGTGTTACTTTCTGTTTCAACTCTGATTATACCGATTAAACGTAAGTATGTGCTGAATGAACAATCAAGGCCAATCGGCGGCAGGGCATTACAGAATGACCCATACCGTCCTAAATCGAGTAAAGGATTTCGGTAGATGAGAAACTTAGCTATAGAATGGATTGAGGCAACGTCAACAGAATCGCGTATTACAGGGGTTTCCTATCAGCTTCAAGATCATGAATGTACGCTTACTTGGCTATGGCCGGAGAATGTGCAAGCGGTGTACATTTATAGCTATGCAGTGGATCATGAGCTTCCTGCCGCAGAGCGGTCTGCTAAGTCGATGAGGCTCTATACACGTGAGGAATATAAGGCTAGTAGCGGTTATCGAGAGCGGATTGATGCAATCGAGCGTCATGCGTACCGTGTATATCCGTGTATGAGAAAAGAAGGTAAGCTTGTGGTGGTTGAACAAGAGGATAGTGATAACCTGGTGCAGTTTAGCATGGGTAAGGCCATTATTCGCTATGGGATACATTACCGCAAAAGCTTATTCAGTAAATACCAAACGGTTCGTATTCAGATTACGAGCGAGGTACATGTTAAGAAAGAAGTGCTATGTTTTGTGAAAAAAGAAGGCAGCTTTCCCCTTCATAAAGATGATGGCATCGTTTATCCATTTGTTCATGATTTTGAGCCAGGACGAAACGTCATGTCTGAGATTCAAATTCTCAAAAGTGAATCCATCAAGCTGTTTTTTACAGATGGTAAGAAATATGGCCAGATCTATGAGCTAATGCCAGAATAAGGAGGAGGATGCGAAATGTTCGGCTTTTTGAAGACCCTATTTGATAAGAAACCGCCTGTTAAAGAGCGACCACCATTCTATCCCATTGTGTGCCCGTATTGCTTCAGTAAATTCAACCCTGAAGATGTCGTGTTTCGGGCTACACATGTGAGTGAAGTGGATGATGATTATATGCTCCAAGATGATGAAATCCTGAATAACCACCGGGAGAAATTTGGCCTAGCTCCGCTCGCTGATATGGAGGCAATTATTTATCCGGATCATATTCCACATGAGAATAGATTGTATTCTGACAATGTATTAGTTGGCGTTGTGGATGGACATGGTTACGAGACGAAGAAACGGTTATGTCCTAAATGTCATAATGAATTGCCACTTCCTTCGGGTAAGTTCCCAAGCAATATTATCTCGATTGTCGGTGCATCGCAGGTAGGTAAATCTGTATACATGACTTCGCTGATCCATACACTGCAGCATTCGACTGCATCGAACTTTGATGCGGCTTGTATGCCGCTGAATGCTGAGATTAGTAGAAAGTTCCGATACAATTATGAAGAGCCTATTTTTGAACGAGGCCGGATGCTTGATAGCACACAGAAGGAACAACGACAAGAACCGTTTATTTTCCAATTCGTATTCAAAGATCAGTCTCAAGCACCGCTGACACTTGTGTTTTTTGATGTAGCGGGTGAGGGTGTCGTTGATAAAGAATACCTTGATTTATACGCATCTCATATTAAGAACTCAGCAGGTATTCTGTTCCTGATCGATCCGCTCCAAATTCGGATGATTCGGGAGAAGCTGCAAATTAATATTGGCGATCGCCAAGGGGAATTTACAGAGCGATATGATGAACCAAGGGATGTCATTATCACGATGTTCGAAAGCTTTATCGGTCATCAGGAGAATAGTAAAACGGATATCCCAACCGCTGTCGTTCTGACGAAGAGTGACATGCTAGAGTATTTGAAAGAAGATGATGGTAATGGCTATATCAAGTCTAACAGTAATGTGTTCCGTAATTTTGTGCATAAGCAGTATATGAATATAGACGAAATCGAGAATATTAACGGAGAAATCCGGAGATTTATTGAGAAGGTTGATCGTCCATTCAAGGATGCGGTTGACGTTTATTTTACGAATAATGCTTACTTTGCTGTTTCGGCACTAGGGAGTAATCCTGTGAATCAGCAAATCACTGGTGTGGTTAATCCGATTCGTGTAGACGAACCATTCATTTGGCTGCTTAATCAGCTTGATTATATCGAAGGGAGAGATGAATAAGTGGCGACATCAGGCCGAATATTTCAACAGATATATACACGCGACCGAGAAGGAATATTTAGAACCAACGAGGGGTTAGATACCGTTGCCAAATCGCCATCACTCGACAATAGCTTTATCAAAAAGGTACTGCATCCATTCTGTTTCTATAATGCGCCGCAAGAGCTCCGCAGTAGAGGAGAACAGGATCTAACGCAATATCCGGAATCGCTTATGATGTTCCCAGTGGAAACTGGAGAACTGATTATTGGCCGAAGCATATACGCGGGATCTGATTTTACAGGGCAACGAAACACCTTTTTTACTCATAATTTTGTTATTCCGTCAGAGCTCAAGGATGAATTCATTAAGAATCCAGCTATGATATTTGGTATTCGTAACTTTCTGGATCGATATGATATTCAAGATGGCAAGGAATTGCCAGAACTAGCTCAGCTTGATTATGAAAGGCATGCAGCGGGTAGTGTATCAGGTAAGTTCCTGGACCAATTGGGGATTACGGAAACTATTTTTAAACAATTGCTAGCTTCTATTATGTTGTCGATTGCAGGCAAAAAGAAAGTGTATATTATTCTTGATGTCAATATTTCAGATACATCCATTATGGCGACGAAGCTGCTAGAAATTCTCTATCAGTGTCTCCCTTATGAAATGCGTAGAAATTACGGATTCATGACCTATAACAATGAACCTCAGGGCAAGAAGTACATCAACGTCATGTTTGTGGAAAAAGGCAGCATTAGAGCAATGGACCGCAACATCGATAAGGATTATTTGTTCGACTTCCCGAATGGACGCATTGCGAATATAGATGCTGCTAGTGTGAATAGCGAGTATTTAGACTATGCTTGGCGCTATAAAGATGAGCCTGACATGTTGAATGGCTTTTTTGAATTTGTGGAGCAAGCGTTTAATGGTGAGGATGACAATGATCGTCTTGCTTTAGCGACTTACTATAAACTATTTGCTTTATATCAGATTGAACAAGGTCACGAAGCCATTTATGAAAGCAATAAAGAGGCTATACTTGAATCACTTAATAGCTTCTTAAACATTCAGAATGTATCAGGTAAAACAAGACTGAACAAGATCATGCTAATGCTGCTGGACAAAGAGCATCGGTTGATCCGAACGGAATACACACCTACACTTCAATCGATTCAAAGTACGATTAACTATGCTTTGCTAGCAGATGAAGAAACGGGAGCCCGTTTACTAGAGCTTTGGGTGATGGCCATCTACAATGGTTGGCAGAAACAAGATACGACATATACAACAGAGATCTATGATAGTCTGATGAAGCAAGGCAATTTGTTTAACGATTGTCTGCGTTTCATAATTGGACAACCTTATCTAGAGAATATGCTGCTGGATTACTTACATACGCGTTTGGTGAAAGTCAAAGACGCTGAACGCTTTGAACAAGAGCTGTTATTCTGGGCAGAGCATCTACCTGAGATGCTGATCTCTCAACCTTTTGAAGAACAGGTATTGAAGAAAATCGAGCAATTGTTTACGAAGCAAGCAGCTTCAAGAGATAGTAGAGCGATGTATGATGCAATTACACGTACGTTTGATGCGCATGAAAAGCTAGGGATCGATAAACTGTGTGCTGAACTCGTGAATAAGCTGATCGTACAGACGCTCAATGAAATCGAATCAAATCCGACCAATGAACAAGAATTGAAGGATTTGAAGTTCTTATTCATTATTCCTCGTGCCGAGCTGCTTCCTAATCTCACAAGCAGAGGACGAGCTCATTGGAAGATTCTTCACACCGTTATACAAGTGGTTACAAGAACCGATATACAGCAATCGGAGCTGGTCAAGGAATTTGAGGATTTATCGTCGAGTGAGCTGCATAAAGTTCAGGAATTAATGCAAAAAATATATCGTGGAAATGTGAATGAAAGTCTCTACAGTAGACTGATCTATGCTTTCTATGAAAGTAATCAAGATAAATATGCCAATGATTCCTATGATCAATTCCAATATGATATGTTGCTAGAGTACTTGTATATCAATGCAGATGAAGAGGGTGTACATAGTTTCTTGTTATGGTCCTCTCATCAATCTGGCTTCACTATTGGAAGACAAGTAATTGCTGGCTATGATAAGGCCATTCGCACTTATTTCCATAATCATGATCCGAAGGCATTCAAGGATAAACAAACGACAGCAAGTCTGATGCAGGTACGTCATCCAGGGATGTTGAATCTGTTCAAGTCAATTAAACTAGATCAGTCCAATCCATTAATCCGATTTGTAGCTAGGCATAAGAAAGGATTTCGGCTGACCGTACTCTTAACTATGGCCTTAGTACTACTAGCAGTTGTCGTTATTTTGGTATGGACATTAATTTCTGCCTTTACCTCAGATGATAAACCGGAAGGTAATGTTGTGACACCTTCGCCTAATGTGGTAACGTCGTCACCAGATGTATCACCATTGCCTGGAGTGTCGCCAAGTCCGAATGGATCTGTGTCTCCATCGCCACCAGCTTCATTAGTGCCATCGGCGACACCTACTGAGGGTGCAGGTACAGGTACAGGTGCGGGTTCGGGTGCAGGTGCAGGTACAGGCGCAGGCACAGGCACAAGTACAAGTACGGGTGCAAGTACAAGTACAGGTACAAGTACAGGTACAGGTGCAGGTGCAAGTACAAGTGTAAAGCCAAGCGCGACACCAACGCCAAAACCGTAATAAATTTGGCGGATTAAGTAGGAGTAACGATTGGGTTGAACATCGAATGAACATCGAATGAACATCGAGTGAACATCGAGTGAACAACAGGAGAGCGTTAGATAAACATTAGACAAGCATTAGATGAAACCTATAATTAGTAGATCAACATCAGATTAATTCAACATCAAACAAACTCAGAACAACAACAATCAAAGACAAGTGACTGTCCTCTGGTAATTTTCTACTAGGAGGGCAGTTTTTTTATGGAGAAAAGGGCATTTAACGATTTTGCATAGGCAAGCGGAAGCAAACGACGGTATAACGGAAGGAGCTTCCGGAATAACGCCCAAACGTGCCGGATCTACAGGAGTAACTAGTGAAATGAGCAGATAGGAGCAACAAAGCGGAAGTAAACGACGGTATAACGGAAGGAGCTTCCGGAATAACGCCCAAACGTGCCGGATCGACAGGAGTAACTAGTCTAAGGAGCTAATATGAGCAACAAAGCGGAAGCAAACGACGGTATAACGGAAGGAGCTTCCGGAATAACGCCCAAGCGTGCCGGATCTACAGGAGTAACTAGTGAAATGAGCCAATATGATCAACAAAGCGGAAGCAAACGACGGTAGAGCGGAAGGAGCTTCCGGAATAACGCCCAAGTGTGCCGGATCGATAGAGGTAACTAGTGAAATGAGCTAATATGAGCAACAAAGCGGAAGCAAACGACGCTATAACGGAAGGAGCTTCCGGAATAACGCCCAAGTGTGCCGGATCGACAGAGCTAACTAGTGAAAAGGGCTAATATGAGGATTAAAGCGGAAGCAAACGACGGTATAACGGAAGGAGCTTCCGGAATAACGCTCAAGCGTGCCGGATCTACAGGAGTAACTAGTCTAAAGAGCTAATATGAGCAACAAAGCGGAAGCAAACGACGGTATAACGGAAGGAGCTTCCGGAATAACGCCCAAGCGTGCCGGATCGAACGAAGTAATTAGTGAAATAAACTAATATGAGTATCAAACTAGAAGCAAAAGACGCTACTACGGAAGGAGCTTCCGTAATAGCGTCGAAAATTTCCGCATAACCGGGTGTTTTATTTTTGCTTAAGTAACCAAGTCGCAATATCATCAATTACATTAGCAGGTACGTTACCAGGAAGATTGTATTCTTCACCTGTAGATGGCTGATCGACGGATACGTAGAAGTGATTCAACTTTGGATACGATTTATAGGTAACATCTTTACGTGCACTTAGTGCTTTCTTCCATGAATCAAGCTGATCGGGCAATACTTGCATATCGTTCTCGCCTTGAAGGATGAGAAGTGGTCCAGCTTGTGTTTTAGCAATGTTGCCAGCATAATAATCGCGGAAGTCAAACCACCAATAGGCATTCGGCATAGTAAAGGTTGATGGAATATTTTTAACTGAATATTGAGGGTCTTTTAGTATTTTGACTTGCTGCTCCCACGCTGCAATTTGTTGTTTGCCAACTGCAATGACTTCTTCAGGCTGCCCTGCTTCAACCAGACGGTCAAGTCCTGCCTTCATTTGATCGGTCAATACATCTTCAAGTGGTTGATTTGGAGATGACATGATAATCGTTCCTGCGATTGCTTGATTCTTGTCTTGCTCGATAATTCTAGGTACGAGCATACCACCTTGGCTATGTCCAATTACGAATACACGCTTATTATCTATTCGTTTATCTGATTGTAGCAGAGAGATCGCTTGGAGAGCGTCGTCAACAGATTCTTCTTGAACGGTGAATTTTGGATTCATAGCACTACTTATTGGGTTTTCATGCGTTTGCTTTTCATAGCGAAGCACAGCGATTCCCTTAGCAGCTAGCCCGACAGCTAGATCGCGGAATGTTTTGTAGCCTCCGACGGTCTCGTCGCGATCGCTTGGACCAGAACCATGAACAAGAACAACAGATGGAAAAGGTCCATCCCCTTTTGGAAGCGTTAATGTACCAGGTACAGCAGTTGCTCCTTTGCCAACGACAACTTCTTCTTCTTTGTATTGATCAGCCTTATCATAAATAGGCTTCTGATAGTTGCTCGGTGTTGCGATTTCGATATATATATCGTCAACCTTACCTTGGTCATCAAAGCGAATATCAATTTGAAGTGGAATGGATTTATCAGTTGTATAAGTAAGTAGGGCATTATTATGTACTTTATTTTGCTCTTGTTGAACAGCGACTAGATCTGTCAAAGCACCATAAGGAGAAGCACTAAAATTGAAAATAACTGGCATCAATGCTTCAGGAATTAGACCTTGAAGCTTCTCATTCATCATCGTTCTTGCTTCAGGAAACTGACCATTCAATAAAAGATGAACGAAATAACTACCTAATGTAGGCACATCATTTGAATCAATGGCTAATCCCTTCTCTGAATGCCAGTCCACGTTAATCTGCAAAGCCTCTTCCAGTGCATCTAAGGGTACAGTCATTCTCTCATCGATCGTTGTTGCATTACCACTCATCGTAACTGGCTTCCCATTGACTATAGCTGTATTGCCACCAATGGTCACGGTGAATTGTAGCCCTCCACGCAGAACAGTTGCTTGCTGTTTCGCTGGGTCCCAAGTTACCTTAGCCCCAATCGATTCAGCAATGGTACGAAGTGGTACGGTAAGTGGTGCTTCCTTGCTTTCTGCCATCGCTTGAAGAGGCATTGCTAGTGTTAAGGTTAGCATGGAGCCAGCGATCAGTGTTTTAAAGCTTTTGGTTTTGAATAGTTTCATCCTATTTTCTCTCCTTATTTAGGAATCGCTTAGTCGAAGTTTTACTCCTGACTAAGCTGCTGGTGAAGCTATGATTTAATACGTTCAAGCAATCCCTTTCGTTTCGCGCATGTTTGATTGCACAGATCACTCGCCTTTACGATCTTACTTGAAGTTAGATCATATTACATTTGGCTATATATGTAAATTATAAATTGACTTAATGACGCTATCAAATAACTTAATATTAACAAGATAGAGCATAATTACTGCGTTCTATCCTTGATAGACGAATGAATAGAAGGGCCTGAATACCCAATGAAACTGCGGGATTTTATATACCGAAAAAAATTATGCAAAAATTTCATCAATTCCTTATCGTATTTTAGAAGGTGTGCTATAATTGTTTAGTGATAATTGCCATAATATTGATGTCATCTCGATTGAATTGGAGGCGGTTACAAGCTAATGTATACTAATCATTACGTTATTCTTGCAATTTTCGTAGTTTTTGCTATCATACTCGCGGCTGCTGCGTTTGTAATGGGTAGATTTCTTCGTCCGTACAAGCCGAGCGATCCCAAGTATACAACTTACGAAAGCGGTAACGAGCCAGTAGGTGAAGGGCAAATTCGTTTTAACATTAGGTATTATCTATATGCCTTAATGTTCGTAATCTTTGATGTGGAGACTGTTTTCTTGTACCCGTGGGCAGTTGCTTATAACCAGCTCGGGCTTTTTGCACTAGTTGAAATGTGCATTTTTGTCGTTTTACTGGCAGTTGGCCTACTATACGCATGGAAAAAGAAGGTGTTTGAATGGAACTCAGTTTAGACAAAATTACTCCTGAAGAAAGACAGGAGCTAGAACGCAATGTATTTATGACGACACTTGAACAGGTCAAGGCATGGGCACGAAGTAATTCACTTTGGCCTCTTACCTTTGGGCTTGCTTGTTGTGCGATTGAAATGATGAACACAGGAGCTTCACATTATGATTTGGACAGATTCGGCGTTATTTTCCGGACATCACCACGTCAGTCTGATGTGATGATTGTAGCGGGTACCGTTACGAAGAAAATGGCACCTTTGCTTCGTCGTCTATATGACCAAATGCCTGAACCGAAGTGGGTTATTGCAATGGGCTCATGTGCGACTGCAGGTGGTCCTTATGTGAAATCGTATGCTGTCGTCAAAGGTGTGGATCAGATTGTTCCAGTTGATGTTTACATCCCTGGCTGTCCACCTAATCCTGCGGCATTAATCTACGGAATTAACAAGCTTCAAGAGAAGATTCGCTATGAAGCGAAGACTGGGAAGCAGGTGACTGGTTAATGAGCGAAGACAACAAGTTAGCTGAATCGGCAGAACCTAGCCAAACAGCTCAACCTGCCGATGCTGCTGAGCCTGCTGGATCAGCTCAGTCCACAGACGCTGCTGAATTAGTTCATTCGACAGAAGCTGCTCCATCTGCTGAAGCAGCTCAACCTGCAGAATCAGTCCAGTCTGCCGATGCTGTCAAGCCAGCTGTTGAACCAGCAACTGAACCATCTGCTGAAGCTGCGAAGCCAGAGAAGGCGGAGCGACCTGCTAGACCAGAGCGCCCAGCAAAGGCAGCAGCAACGGACGAGGCGCCAGCTGTTCCAGTCGTGTCTCCTAATCAACCTTTACTGGATCAACTCATTCGTATACTTAGCACTGAAGTAGCGGAGGATGCAGTTACAGCCTCGCTAATCAATGAGCCGAATGGGCATTTGCCAACCGTGACCATTGCAGCAGAGCACTGGGCGAGTGCAGCATTAACACTGCGAGATCATCCCGAGCTACGGTGTAATTATTTACGCAATCTGTCTGGAGTTGATCAGGAAACACATCTTGAAGTGGTGTACCATCTGATCTCACTCACGACCAGAACGAATTATTGCGTCAGAGTCACTACGGATCGTGAAACACCATCCATTCCTTCCGTTACATCCGTATGGGAAGGTGCGAATTGGAATGAGCGTGAAGTATTTGATCTATTAGGTATCGACTTTCCAGGCCATCCCAACATGACACGTATTATGATGGCAGACGATTGGGTCGGACACCCACTGCGCAAAGACTATGAACCGTTAGACCCGGAGGTGTAGCTCTTGTTACGGACAGAAGAACTTATACTTAATGTCGGACCACAGCATCCGAGTACACACGGTGTATTTCGTGTCATCGTTAAGCTTGATGGCGAAGTGATTCGGGAAGCAATCCCAGTAATGGGTTACTTGCACCGGGGTACAGAGAAGCTTGCTGAGAATTTAAATTACACACAAATTATTCCTTATACAGACCGATTGGATTATATTTCTGCAATGACTAATAATTACGTGCTCGTCAATGCCGTTGAGAAGCTCATGGGATTACAGGTTCCTGAGAAAGCGGAGTATTTGCGTGTCATCGTAATGGAAATGCAGCGCGTTGCTTCACATTTGGTGTGGTGGGGAACTTACTTACTAGATATTGGCGCACAAACTCCTTTCTTATATGCATTCGTCGAGCGTGAGAAAATTATCGACATGTTTACGGAGTTATGTGGTGCACGTCTTACATACAATTACATGCGTGTTGGAGGCGTTAAGTGGGATGCCCCTGATGGCTGGATTAATAAAGTTCGCGAGTTTGTCGCGCAAATGTACGATAGATTAGAAGAGTTCGATAGACTTGTTACGGGAAATGAAATTTTCTTATCAAGGATCAAAGGCGTTGGTCAATATGATGCCCAGTCAGCGATCGATTACAGCTTAAGTGGTGCTAATCTGCGTTGTACAGGTGTGAAGTGGGACCTTCGTAAAGATCAGCCTTACTCCATTTATGATCGTTTCCAGTTCGATGTGCCTGTAGGTAAGAATGGTGATTGCTATGATCGCTATACCGTACGGATGGAAGAGATCCGTCAATCGTTACGAATTCTCGAACAGGCGATTGAACAGTTCCCTTATCAAGGTGAAATTCTGAAGGCACCTCGGGCGATTAGACCGCCTGCTGGTGAAGTATATGCCGGAATTGAATCACCACGTGGTGAAATTGGTTGCTATATCGTATCTAAGGGTAAAACAGAACCGTTCCGTTTGAAATTCCGCAGACCGTCCTTCGTTAATTTGCAAATATTGCCGAGGCTACTCGTAGGCGAAACGATGACGAATTTAATTACCATTCTCGGCGGCATTGATATTGTGCTTGGGGAGGTCGACGGCTAATGCTTGGTTTGCTTACCGAACAGCTAACTTGGGTCAACTTTGCGATCTTTTGTGCGGTTGCTGTAGCGTTGCTGTTATTCATTCTAGTCTGGGTTATGCTCGAAATTTATTTTGAGCGCAAAGTACTGGGTTTCATGCAGTTCCGAATTGGACCCAATCGCGTAGGTCCGTTTGGCTTACTCCAATCGGCTGCTGACGTGTTTAAGCTATTAATCAAAGAAGATACAATTCCGCATAAGGCGGAGCGACAGTTATTTATATTCGCGCCAATTCTGACTTTCCTTCCCTCATTCTCGATTATGGCAGTACTGCCGTATACAGAAGGATTCCTACATGCGGATATTAATGTTGGTCTTTTATATGCATTATCCTTGTCAGGTATATCGACAGTTGGGGTTATTCTAGCTGGCTGGTCATCGAACAATAAATATGCGTTAATCGGTGGGATGCGTTCCGCAGCTCAGATGATTTCTTATGAGATTCCAATTATTATCTCTGTTGTCGGTGTTGTCATGATGACAGGATCTATGAATATTCGCCTGATTGTAGAAGGTCAAGCCGGATATTTCTGGCACTGGAACTTCCTGCCGCAAATCATTGGTTTTATCGTATTTGTCATTGCAGCTGTATCCGAGCTTAATCGTACGCCATTCGACTTGCCTGAAGCAGAGTCGGAGCTCGTTGCAGGTTATCACGTTGAATATAGTGGATTCAGATTCGCCTTCTATATGTTAGCGGAGTATATTTACATGTTCGTTTTCTCTGCATTAATCGTACTTATTTTCTTGGGCGGATGGCACGCGCCATTTCCGCAGCTTGATTTTATACCGGGCGTCATTTGGTTTGGACTTAAGGTGTGCTGTATCATCTTCTTCCTAATCTGGCTTCGCGCGACAATGCCGAGGGTACGACTCGATCAACTCATGGGACTCGGTTGGAAAGTGTTACTGCCGCTTTCGCTGCTTAACATTTTTGTAACTGCTGCTTACATGGGCATCAAATCCTGGATAATAGGAGGGTAACCGATGAAGGGGCTTATTAAAGGGATGGGCGTTACGCTCAAAGCTTTTGGCGCAAAGAAAGTGACTTATAAATATCCGGATGAACCGCTAAAGCTACCGGATCGTTTCCGTGGCATTCAGTATTTGGACGTAGATAAATGCATCGTATGTAATATGTGCGCCAAAATCTGCCCTACGGATTGCATTACGATCCAGGGCAAGCCTAATCCGGACCCGGAGAAGAAAGGTAAAGTGCTCGAAACATTCGATATTAACTTCGAAATTTGCATTTTATGCGATTTATGTACAGAGGTTTGTCCAACGGAAGCAATTGTGATGACGAGTAACTTCGAGCTTAGCTCTTACTCCCGTGATGACTTATTTAAGAATATGCTTTGGTTAAATGAGAATGACAACCAAGTGCGCAAAGAGAACACTCCGATTGTTATCAAAGGAGGCGAGGGTAAAGATGTTTAGTGGTCTCGGTGAGTTTCTGTCGAGTGGTGCTAACTGGGTTTTCCTCTTGTTCGCGATGATGGCGATCGGTGGGGCTTTGTATATGATCTCATTCACGCGAGTGGTTCATATGCTCATGGCTGCAGCACTTACCTTTATTTCTTTGGCAGGGATCTACTTCTTACTTGAAGCAGAATTTGTTGCTGTTGCTCAGATTTTAATCTATGCAGGAGCAATTTCAATCTTAATGATTTTTGGGATTATGATGACGAATCACAGAAGTGGAGACGAAGGACTGACACCACCTCTTCATACAGGTATGGCATTTGTTGCTGTATTGGCATTCTTCGGTATTCTGTTCTACGCGATTCAGAACACGTTGTTTAAAGCAGCACCGGTGTTTGATCCGGGGAAAGACAATACGCTTGAACTCGGTAAATTGTTCTTCAACAATTACGTCATTCCATTTGAACTGATGTCTGTACTCCTCACTGTTGCCTTTATCGGAGCCGTCATTATCGCTAAAAGGGAGGATGGTGGATTATGAGTGGATCGATTACTCCCTATCTGATGTTAGCTGCGATTCTGTTCTGTATTGGACTATTCGGTGCATTAACCAAGAAGAACGGTGTAGTTGTTCTATTATCAGTCGAATTAATGCTGAATGCCGTTAACTTAAACTTAGTGGCTTTCTCTAAATATGGAACGATACCGTCGCTGACTGGACAGATTTTCACCTTGTTCAACATCTCAATTGCTGCGGTAGAGGTTGCTATTGGTATTGCGATTCTTATTTTACTGTATCGTAACAAGGGAACAGCCGATGTCACAGAGATCAATTCAATGAAACGATAAGGAGGAACATAAAGCATGGTATCTGATTACTCACAGTACGCCTGGTTAATCCCGCTCTTTCCTCTGATCGCGTATTTCATATTGATCGCAATGGGCCGTCAGTGGAAATCAGTTGGTAGCCTCATTGGCATCATCGCTATGCTTGCATCATTCGTGATGTCCATCCTTATTCTTCTTGGACGCATGGGTGATCATGTAGCAGATTATGCTTGGAAAGATTGGACATGGATTACGGTAGGGGACTTTTCATTAACAATGGGCTTTGAAGTGACGAACTTGAATGCTCTAATGCTAGTCATTGTTACATTTGTAGCCCTGCTAGTTAATATTTATTCGCGTGGATATATGAAGGATGATGAACGGATCAATGTGTTCTTCGCATACATCTCTTTATTCTCGTTCTCCATGCTAGGACTTGTTATTTCTGCTAATTTGCTTGAATTGTACATATTCTGGGAGCTTGTTGGTGTGTGCTCCTTCTTACTGATCGGATTTTGGTTTCATAAACCAGAAGCACGTGCAGCAGCCAAAAAAGCGTTCATCGTTACGCGAATTGGTGACGTTGGTTTATTAATTGGTATTCTACTGCTGTTCTGGTATATGCCGAATCATTCACTAGATTTCAGCAATATTCACAATGCATTTGCCAATGGAGCTGCTGGGGAGTTTACGGTAGGATTAACTGCGGCAATTGCCATTCTCATCTTCGTTGGTGCTATGGGTAAATCGGGTCAATTCCCGTTACATACCTGGCTGCCTGACGCAATGGAAGGTCCAACGCCGATTTCTGCATTGATTCACGCCGCAACGATGGTTGCAGCTGGTGTGTATCTGGTCGCGAGAACATATGATATTTTCCTTGCATCACCAGATGCACTTCTTGTAGTGGCGATTGTCGGAGGGTTTACAGCGATATTCGCAGCGACGATTGGTGTGGCACAGAACGATATTAAGCGAGTACTGGCGTATTCAACCGTCAGTCAGCTTGGTTATATGATGATGGCACTTGGTATCGGAGTATCTTATGCTTCCGGAATGTTTCACTTATTCACTCACGCCTTCTTCAAAGCCTTGCTCTTCCTAGCAGCAGGTAGCATTATTCACGCTACAGGCACACAGGATATTAGAAAAATGGGCGGCTTGTCAGGCAAAATGAAGATCACAACCGTGACCTTCGCCATTGGTGCATTAGCTCTGGCTGGTATTGCGCCATTGTCTGGTTTCTGGTCGAAGGATATGATCTTAGCTGAAGCTTGGGATAACAACCAGATCTTGTTCTGGGTAGGTCTGATCGCAGCATTCTTCACTGCTTTCTATATGGCAAGAGTATTCTTCCTCGTATTTGTAGGGAAGAAGCGCTCCGATTATGAAGCACATGAGTCACCTGCTTCTATGACATTCCCACTTATTGTTCTAGCTATACTAGCAGTCGTTGCTGGATTCGTAATGACACCATTTAACTCGTGGTTTGGTGGCTGGATAACGGGTCATGAACATGTTGAAGTGGCGAACTGGCCTGTTATTATTCTATCGACGGTAGTTGGACTTGCTGGAATTATACTCGGCTACTATATGTATGGCAGACGTTCTAGTAATGTTGAATTTAACGAGAATCCAAATTGGTTGCATACACTTGTTTATCGTAAGTATTACATCGATGAAATCTATGACTGGATCATTGTCAAGCCACTTGGAGGTCTTGGCTGGTTACTGAAACGCTTTGATCATTATGTGGTTGATGGTGTCGTTCGCCTTGTAGCAATATCTGTTGTTGGTCTAGGCAAGGCTAGTTCGAGACTTCAGAACGGTCAATTACAACGTTACGGACTTATCATGATATTTGGTATTATCATACTCACCTTGGCTATCGTGGGAAGGAGGTTCTTCGACTAATGCTGGACAACATTCCAATCTTAAGTCTGATTGCTTTTTCTCCTCTCCTCGGAGTACTTATTTTACTCTTCATACCTAAGCATTTGGGTTATTTGCACAAAACAGTAGCGATCACCATTTCGCTTGTGTCGTTAGTACTTGCAGGATGGGCTTTCGTTCAATTTCAGACAGATGCGAGCGGCATGCAGTTCAAAGAAAGCTATGACTGGATTAGCTTCCCTCTAAATCACGAGTGGGTTAACCAAATTACTTCCTTATCTTTTGATCTTAAGTTCAGCTTAGGTGTAGATGGATTATCGATCTCGATGGTGTTCTTAACGGCACTCGTTGCAGCAATGGCTGCCATCGCATCGATCTATATTAAGAAGCGCTGGAAAACATACTTCATTCTTTTCTTACTTCTTGAGACAGGAATGCTCGGTGTGTTTATGGCACAGGACTTATTCTTATTCTTTATCTTCTTTGAAATAACACTTGTCCCTACGTTCTTCCTCATTGGTATTTGGGGATATATGAACAGAGAGAAGGCTGCGAATCGATTCTTGATTTATAACGGACTAGGTTCAGCGATAATGTTCATAGCTTTCCTAATCTTGGTTAGTACAGCTGGCTTTAGCCAAATTCAGACGGCTAGTCAGTGGGATGTGTTCTATAGTGGTGATATTCAGAACATCTTGAAGAATATGGCTGACAGCCAATCCTATGCGAATTTCGTTGATCCGAATAACGGTTTCTTCTTAAGTTCAGGAATGAAATGGACGCTGTTCATCATGATTCTCGTAGCATTTGGTATTAAGCTTCCGATATTCCCGTTCCATACGTGGATGTTGAAGGTACATACAGAAGCTCCGCCAGCGATCGTTATGATCCACTCCGGTATTCTACTTAAGATGGGTGCATATGGTCTCATTCGTTTCGGAATTCTCTTCTTCCCAGAGGAAGCGAAGCAGTGGGCATGGGTACTCGCTTTACTAGGTGTCATTAATATTCTGTACGGAGCGATCCTAGCTTTTGTGCAAAAAGAGTTCAAGCTCGTCCTTGCGTATTCATCCATCTCACATATGGGAATTGTGTTACTAGGACTTGCCGCATTTAACGAAATCGGGATGCAGGGCGCTATATTCCAGCTCGTATCACATGGATTAATCTCTGCTCTAATGTTCCTAATCGTTGGTTCCATTCATGAACGAACCGGTACAACAGAGCTGAACAACTTGGGTGGGCTAGCCAAATCAGTGCCATTCATGAGTGGAATGCTACTGATTGCAGGTCTAGCATCGCTTGGTTTGCCAGGCTTGTCCGGATTTATATCCGAATTCCTAGCGTTCCTCGGCTTGTTTGAGACACATAAGGTATACACGATTGTGGCCTTACTCGGTGTCATTTTGACAGCCGTATATATCTTACGCGCTGTGCTCAAAATTACGTTTGGTCCAGTATCGGAAGCGCATAGCAAATTGCAAGACGCCAGATTAAGCGAAGCTATTCCGATGATTACACTAGTTGCTTTCATCGTGTTAATTGGTATTTATCCGAGCGTTCTTAGCGGGGTGCTTGAACAAACTGTAGGCGACTTCGATCAACTTATTTCAAGCGTCGCTGCGAAGATAGGGGGTTAAGCCGGTGGAATCTATGCGCTTACAGGTTGCTGATTTACTACATCTACTACCGGAATTAACGTTAGTCGGTGCGGCTGTCGTGTTGTCAGTTCTAGATTTGCTATTACCGGATAAGGTTAATCGCAAATTTATTGGTTGGCTTACACTCCTAAGTTTAGTTATAACGGGGATTTTAGTCGTACTTCAGCTGAACCCAGACAAATCGGTTGAACTACTCGCCAATTCTTATCGAGTCGATGATTTTGCTTCATTGATGAAGCTTGTGTTCTTAACCGGAACGGGGTTTGTCGTTTATATGAGCTTTGCTTATGTGAAGAAAGATGAAATTCATCATGTAGGCGAGTACTACTACTTCATGCTTCCTGCTACACTTGGTGCGTTCGTTATGGCCTCGTCAGCAGATTTAATTACCTTATATGTAGGTCTTGAACTGTTAAGCATAACGTCTTACATTATGGTAGCTTTACGCAAGAAAAGTCATAGATCGAATGAGGCAGCATTCAAGTATTTAGTCATGGGTGCAATTGCTTCGGCAATTATCTTATATGGAATGTCATTCCTATACGGAATTTCAGGCTCGACTAACTTAGTGGATATACGAACAGCACTTATAACTAGTTTTGATGCATACGAAATGATTATTTACATTGCTGTATTCCTATTAATATCAGGTCTTGGCTTCAAGATTGCGGCAGCTCCATTCCATGCTTGGGCTCCTGATGTATACGAGGGTGCACCTACGACAATCACTTCTTTCTTAGCAGTGGTATCGAAGGCAGCGGCATTTGCAATGATCTTCAGAATCATATACGCCTTGTTTGCAGTGGATGCTAATCCGCAATTATTCAAGGATGTTATGTTGGTGTTAGCTGTAATAGCAGCAACTGCGATGGTCGTCGGTAATGTGACGGCAATGCGTCAACGCAATATGAAACGCTTGCTTGCCTATTCGGGAATTGCTAATGCAGGATACCTGTTAGTGCCAATCGCTACGCATTTCTCGACAGCTCATTTCAGTAACTTTGCTGAGTTCATCTACTACTTGATCGCTTATATGTTCATGAACATCGGTGCATTTGCTGTGTTAATGATCATCGAACGTTCTACAGGAAGTGAACAACTGAGCGGATTCGCAGGCTTGTATCATAGAGCGCCATACACGGCTACTGCTATGACACTGATTATCTTATCACTTGCAGGCTTCCCAATTACCGGTGGTTTCTTCGGTAAGCTGTATATTCTACTAGGAGCGATGGAGACGCATAATTATTGGTTAGGTGCGGTCATGCTCGCTACAACAGTTATCGCTTACTACTACTATTTTGGCGTTATCAGGCAAATGTTCATGCGAACTGGTAGTGAATCAGAGGTCGTTAAAGTACCATTACCTCTTGGTGTTACTGCTTGGTTGTGTGCGATCATTGGGGTTCTACTTGGATTCTTCCCAGATGTTCTACTAAACTATCTAGAAAAAATATTTACTTTATCCAAAGATCTCCTACTCCTATCATAACTTTGCTATAATATAAGCACCCCCTATCAATAGGGTGGTGCTTTTTATTTTATAAGTAAAGGACATAGAAGCGATGAACAAATTTACGATCCGATTCCTATTTGTTATTATTCTCGCAATCTCACAAGTGTTTACATCAAGTGCGGTGGAAGCGGCATCTTATTCGTCTTCGAACGATCCACTTCGAGGCAAGCAGTCTTACTTAGATCGAATTAAAATCGATTCTGCGTGGGCGTCGACTCCTACAGGTGGTAAACCACTTGTCGTAGCTATCGTTGATACGGGTATTGATCTCGAACATCCAGACTTAATTGATAATCTGATTCCAGGTATCAATTTAATAGATCGCAATAAGCTGCCACAAGATGATTTTGGTCACGGAACGAATGTCGCTGGAATTGTTGGTGCAACCGTAGGCAATGACAAAGGAATTGCCGGCATTGCAAGGAACGTCCAAATCATGCCGATCAAAGCGCTTGCCAGTGATGGCTATGGCGGTGAGAAGGAGCTTGGCGAAGGGATTCGCTATGCGATTGATCATGGAGCGAACATAGTACTTTTATCACTCGGATTAAATAAGCAATCTACATATATGGATCTAATCGTACGTTATGCTGAAGAGAAGAACGTGCTGCTTATTGCAGCGGTAGGTAATGAAGGGAACGCAATTAAATATCCAGCAGGCTTCAAAACTGTACTAGCAGTTGGTGGTATAGGAGAAGATAATGAAATGGAATCCCGGTCTAATCATGGACCAGAACTTGATCTAGTAGCGCCTTGGAATGTGTATACAACTGCTCTTGGCGGTAGATACGAGTATAAGGAAGGCAGCTCAATGGCAGCACCTCAGGTTGCGGGGGTTGCAGCACTTGTATGGAGCAAATATCCTGAGCTCAAAGTGAATCAGCTCCGCAATTTGCTAACCCAGACAGCAGAAGATGTGAACACACCAGGATGGGATGCATATACAGGAAACGGTGTGCTGAGAGCGGATCGTGCGCTTAATCAATCTATCAAAACAGATCCATTCGAGCCAAATGATGTTATAGAACAATCACAGTCATTGTCTGTGGATACGAATGTAGATGCTTCATTCAGTTCGGGGGAAGATCAAGATTGGTATGTACTTGATTCTTTCTATGAAGGTATGCTAACCTTGCGTACGACTTGGGATGGTCCAACTAAACTTGTTCTACGTCACGCTCAATCGAGTAACACTTTCAAGGACTATGCCTTAATTGAAAGTGGCAAGCCCGCTCAGCTCAAAGTTAAAAAAGGAAACAACTACTTCATGCTGCATGCACCCAATATGAAGAAGGGTTTGCAATTGCCATATCATGTGTCAACCAAGTTTACTATTAATGCGGATCCTTTCGAGGATAATGACCGCCAATATAAAGCATTCGTACTTCCTGCACGCTATCAACAAATTGTAGGAACCTTTGATAAAACCAAAGATCAAGATTGGTTCAAAATACCGATTCGGAAGTCAGGTAAGCTGCGTGTAAGTGTATCGGTCGATACGAATCGCATTGACCCCGTCTTACTCTTACAGAAGAAGAACGAGAAGTCGATCATCATAGATAAGAAAGGCGACGGAGCAACTGAATCGTCACAGGCGATGAACTTAACGCCTGGTGATTTCTACATACGCGTGTCTAATATCAAAGATTACTCACAACCAGTTGTCGGCGAGTATTCCCTATCAATTGAATTCACAGAACAAATGATTGATCCTTATGAACCTAATGATAAGAAGTTTCAGTCTACTTCTATGACCTTAGGCAAGTCCTATCAAGGAGTTATTGACACGAAGAAAGATGTCGATTGGTTCCAATTTGATGTGGAAGATAGTGGTACAGTCCAAATTGATGTTACAGATATCGGTTCAACGGGTAAACTTCAAGTAAAGCTATATAATTTAGCCAATCGAGAGATAGGCAGCTATGAGCAGTGGTCTTCTGGGGATCGTATTCAGATCAAGCAGAAACTGAAGGAAGGCACCTATTTTATTAAGGTGGAATCTGAGAACTGGAAAGATAGACAGCCTTATTTATTATTCATTCAATGAATAGAACGACAGAAATAAAAAACGTAGGTGGCGAGTCGATATGATGGATTCAATAAAAGAGACGGAGCTTGGTGCTTATATTCCTCTACTCAACATGGTTGTCTATTTACTATTAATTGGATTGTCATGGTGGGGTCTTCAGGAGGTAAGGTTCGATGTTTTTCTCAAAAGACCCAAAGGCCCTGCGGCCAAGCTGTTGCAAATTTTTCTATCCATTGCTTTAGGTTATATGGTAGGTAACTTCTTTATTGATTACATGCTAAACTCCATTCAATTCGGATTTTTTCGTGGCGCTGTCGAATAAGGAAGTAATAAAACGTAAATACTGGAAAATAGGATGAGGTTCCTACAATATTTAGACACAAATCCATCTAATCTCCAATATTTCGACGATTTTATGTACGTGTTATTTTCCATTGAAAGAAATTTATGTTACACTAATATTAAAATTTTTTGCGCGGAGGGACCAAGATGAGCAAAATTATCGTCCGCGGTGGTCGACAAGTAATGGGGAGAGTCAAAGTAAACGGCGCTAAGAATGCTGTGTTGCCGATAATCGCTGCATCCCTGTTGGCTGCGGAAGGAGAAAGCGTCATTCAGGAGGCGCCTCCGTTACATGATGTATTTACGATCATTCAAGTATTGAATAAATTGGGCGTTGCGATAGAATACAACTCAGAAACGATCAAAGTAAACGCATCACATATAGCTACCTGCGAAGCTTCGTACGATTTAATTCGTAAAATGCGAGCTTCTTTTCTTGTGATGGGACCTTTATTAGCAAGAATGGGCAGAGCTCAAATTTCACTACCAGGTGGTTGTGCAATTGGAACTAGACCGATTGATCAGCATCTCAAAGGCTTTGAAGCAATGGGAGCTGTTATCGAGCTGGGACATGGTTGCATAGAGGCTAGAGTAGAAGGAAAGCTGAAAGGTGCCAAGATTTATTTGGACGTAGCGAGTGTTGGGGCAACTGAGAACATCATGATGGCGGCAACTCTTGCAGAAGGTACGACAATTATTGAGAATGCAGCAATGGAGCCTGAGATTGTTGATCTTGCGAATTATTTGAACGCTATGGGCGCTAATGTTCGCGGAGCAGGGACAGCTGTCATTCGCATTGAAGGTGTAGAGAAATTAACAGGTGTCACACACACCGTAATACCAGATCGAATCGAAGCTGGTACTTATATGATAGCTGCAGCAATCACGGGCGGTGACTTGTACATAGAAGGTGCAATTGGTAATCACTTGCGTCCTGTTGTATCCAAGCTACAAGAAATGGGCGTTATCGTGACTGAAGACGAGAATGGGATACATGTTCGTACGGACGGACCGCTACGCGCGACTGATGTCAAAACATTACCATACCCTGGCTTCCCAACAGATATGCAATCTCAGATGATGGCATTGCTTCTAGCTGTAAATGGTACAGGACTCGTTACTGAAACAGTTTTTGAGAACCGCTTCATGCACGTGGATGAATTCAAGAAGATGAACGGCAGCATCAAGGTGGATGGTCGCACAGCTATTATTAGCGGTGGCACACCACTAATCGGTGCTAAAGTTAGCGCAACTGATTTACGCGCAGGCGCAGCACTGATCCTTGCGGGTCTGGTTGCGGAAGGTGAGACTGTAATTTCTGAGATTTATCACATCGATCGCGGTTATGTGAATATTGCCGAGCGTCTATGTGAGCTCGGAGCAGATATTAGACGAGTGGAAGAAGCAACAGCTTCCCCACATGAAGTTTCGACAACAACAGCTGAGTTGGAGCCGGAAGCCATCGTAGAGCCAGTTGCTTCGCGGACTAATGACGTAGGAGTGCTTACTGCACAGCCTACATGGGCGTAAAATCATACAAGACGTGTCAGTTGATATCAACTGGCACGTCTTTTTTGTGTGTAAATCAGAAATAATAAGTCATGCAAAGCTATTTCCAGTTGCATTTCTTCTCTTACTTTCCGTACCTCTCGTACTTCCTCAATCCCTAGAGACAACTATTACATTGTAAATTCAGTTCTATTCTATTAAATGCATTCATAAATTTTATAAGTGAATAAATAAGTATAATAGGATGGCGATTGCGAAGCTGTTTCTGTTTGTCATAAGTTATTGTAGATGAATTAATAGAATGGGGCGTTCTGATATGTCTGTGACTAAACTGCGTAAGATGAGAAATAAGAGGCAAAACTGGGCTCGGTTGAACATCTTCCTATGGATACTGGTAGGCTTATTTGCCTTTTTTATCGTAACCATTATGATACCCGGAGTTCTCGTCAAACGAATAGACAAGCCAAGTTCCATTCATAACACAGTATCGATCCCTAGTAACCCTGCGGGAGTGAATGATCCAGTAGTCAAGCAAGATGCTACAGCAGTGCTGAAACAAGAGATTCTGGTTCCTGTTTACTTATCAAAGCAAGCCAAAGTAGAGTCTATTGCGCTTGAAGATTACGTGCGAGGTGTATTAGCAGCAGAGATGCCGGCAGGTTATGAACTAGAAGCACTTAAAGCACAGGCTTTAGCAGCACGTACTTATATATATAGACGCATGATTGACCAGGACACGAGTAATGTTCCTACAGAAGGTAGAGGTGCACTCGTAACAGATACAACAGCACATCAAGTCTATTTAACAGAAGAGGCGCTAGCAGAACGATGGGTCGGAGCAGATTATACACGCAATATGGTCAAACTGACACAAGCTGTGGAAGAAACTCGTAATCTAATCCTTACTTATAATGATAAACCGATCAATGCTACCTTTTTCTCAACAAGTAATGGTTACACGGAAAATTCCGAGGAAATCTGGCTGTTTACAGTCCCTTATCTCAAAAGCGTCCCCAGTCCATGGGATAAGCAGTCACCTAAGTTTAAAGAAACAACGACTCTATCCTATGCAGATGTCATTCGCAAGCTAGGTATTTCTTCTATTACATTTAGCGCTAACGAGAGTTCGTCTAGTTCTGCCTCAACCTCAAATTCTAGCTCAAACTCAAATAACAAGACCTCCTCATCTACCAAGAATGGAATGCGAGTGTTAGAGCGAACAAAGGGTGGAAGGATTAAGAATATAACTATTGGTGGAACAACGTTCACTGGTGGTGAAGTGAGAGAGAAGCTTGGACTACGGTCAACGAGCTTTGACTGGCAGTGGAAAGGTTCAGGCAAAAAGGCTGCGCTCGAAATTACAACCTACGGCTATGGGCACGGTGTTGGTATGAGTCAATGGGGCGCTAATGCAATGGCTAAACAAGGGAAGACAGCGGAGGAAATTGTTCGCTATTACTATCAGGGGATATCCGTTTCGAAAGCTTCGAACATAGTAAACTAAAACTTTTTATATAAAAAATAGAAAGCTAACGTATAAAACTCTTGGACCTGTCAACAATGGTTGATGAGGTGATAACCATATGAGTGACCAAAAGCAAGGGTTTGACAACAAAAACAATGCTCCTAAATCGACGCAAGGAGCAGAGCAGTCTAGTTCAGCATGGAAGAGGCTGTTATCCAAAAGATGGGTTTTCCCAGCGGTTTATTTGGTAGCAGCGGCAATTATCGTAACCATTGTGTGGGGGGCCTATAATAATGCTAGTAAGTCGGCAGATCCGGCTAGTAGCGAAACAACACAGACAGAACATACTGGCGATTCCGCAATCAATGGTGTCCTGACTGTCAATGGCAAGCAGGAAACAATGAAATGGCCTGTCAAAGATCAGAAGGAGATTGAAGTCGTTTTACCGTACTATGACGTTAATGCTAGCTTAGAAGCAAGAGAGTTAGCGACAGTTCAGTATGGCGACACATTTATCCCCAATAAAGGTCTAGGATTGGCTCGCAAAGACGATCAACCATTTGATGTTGTTGCTGTCTTAACAGGTAAAGTAACTAGAGTGGAAAAAGATCCGATTGTCGGTAATCTCGTAGAAGTTACACATGCGAATGGTCTCGTAACCGCCTACCAAAGCTTACAGAATGTCAAAGTGACCAAAGACACAGAAGTGAAGCAAGGCGATCTACTCGGCACAGCCGGACGTAACGATCTTGAGAAAGCCCAAGGTGTACACTTACACTTTGAAGTTCGCCAATCTGGTGGATCTGTCCTAAATCCTGAGCAGTATCTTGGTTTGAATGATATTAAAGATACCAAGCAGGGCGAAGCTAAACAGGATGCCACTAACAAAGATACTACTAAAGACACAACCAAAGACACAACCAAAGACACAACCAAAGACACAACCAAAGACACAACCAAAGATACGACTAAGCAAGATACTAAAGTGGACCAAAAAGGAACAACGAAAAGCGATAACAAGGATGCTAATCTAGATACCAAAGCTGACGTTAAGGCACCTGAAGACGGCAAAGTAAAACAACCGGAAGCAAACAAAGATAAAACTACTGATCCTGGTAAGGAAAAAGAGTAGTTCCAATTGATAGCTGTAAGTACGGATATTCGTTAAGCTAGAATGATAATCATGAGGTAAACGATAATCTTATATAGTTTAATGACAACCTTATGTAGCTTAACAATTACCTTATGTAGTTTAATGATAACCATGATAATCTTATAGCTATACCAACAGATCCGCACTATGCGCGATCTGTTTTTTTGTGTTTTGGTATATTTAATTGTTAGTCTTGGCGAAGGAATGTGCTAGTAACAGTGGCGTAAGTGCTAGCAGCGGCATTGCACTGCGGAGCAAACGACGCTATAACGGAAGAAGCTTCCGCAATAACGCCCAAACGTGCCGGATCGATCCGAGTAACTAGTCGAAAGAGCTAATGCGATCGTCAAAGCGGAAGCAAACGACGCTATAACGGAAAGAGCTTCCGCAATAACGCCCAAATGTGCCGGACTGCTCCAAGTAACTAGTGAAAAAAGTTGATATGAGTATCGATGCGGAAGCAAACGACGCTATAACGGAAGGAGCTTCCGCAATAACGCCCAAACGTGCCGGATCGAACTAATTAACTAGTAAAAAGAGCTAATATAAGTATCAATGCGGAAGCAAACGACGCTATAACGGAAGAAGCTTCCGCAATAACGCCCAAACGTGCCGGATCGACCGGATTAACTAGTCGAAAGAGCTAATATGAGTATCAAAGCGGAAGCAAACGACGCTATAACGGAAGGAGCTTCCGCAATAACGCCCAAACGTGCCGGATCGACCGGATTAACTAGTCGAAAGAGCTAATATGAGTATCAAAGCGGAAGTAAACGACGCTATAACGGAAGAAGCTTCCGCAATAACGCCCAAACATGCCGGATCGATCCCAGCAATTAGTCGAAAGAGCTAATGTGATCGTCAAAGCGGAGGCAAACTAGCGTTCAATATGTTTCAATAGCCTTTGATATGATAACCAACTATTCTTTTCTTCGGTTGAACAGGTATTAGTAACCCATCTTTAATAAAACGGGTTGTCCAGCTGCGCGCGGTACGGTCTGATATGTTAAAGTAGTTAGCTATGTCTAGCGCTCGAATATAGCCATTATATCTGGTAGCTAGTTCAATAATTAGGCGTTTGCGATACGTCCATACTTCGGAGTCTTGGATTACGATAGTTTTATTGATTTGTGTCCACCAATGTCCGATAGCTTGAGTAATTCTGCTTTGACATAACATAGGGTGCTTTTCCACTAGATTGGGAGAGAAGCGAAGGATGATCCAGCCTTGGAGCATGAGATCATTTTGTCTGAGAAGATGATCATCGAATTCTTTCGTTGATAGATCACGAGCATGTGTGTGGAAACCATCAATTTCTATCAACAAGCGAATGCCACTTTTGATATACACAAAATCAGCATACCGATTCCCATTAGCAAAATCCTTCAGCAAATACTCCGGTTCTAATCCGGTGAAGTCATAGTTAAATGCAGGTCCCCATACTTGCTCCAAAAATGCAATTTCAGATTTGCCTATCTTGTTGCGATGACGTCCCATCTGACTGGCTTTCATTTCGAATCTCTCGATAAACTCCGCGATTTCTATTCTCATTACGCTTCCTCCTCAAATTTGGTTGTTTTTCCACAACACCCATCGCATACAAAAAAAGCACACCTAGTTGCCGTAGCAACGGGGTGTGCTTCACTCCATAAGCCAATCATAGAGCACTCTTAAAGTTTGTGCAATATTTAGTCTGTTTGTCCAAGATTGTACAAATGTTAACTCGAACTTATTCTACCCTGTACCAAGAGCAAGCACAAATATTAAATCAGCCTACCCTTGTAATCTTCGAATGAAAAATTAGCATTTTTAGTTTTTGAATGGCTCCGGATAGCTTATTTCAATTCTTGATGCTGATTTTACCTATCCGTTCACGTATTAAACATGGTATTTTCCCTGGATTTATTGTGGACAGGGAGGGGTCTTTTTGATCGATTTCCCATTATTTTGTACAAATTTAGCTTGTCAGGCTTGTATATAAAGAATATTAGCCCTTGCCCCTCATATAATGTACCAATCTGACTTCGAGTAGGGAGGCGAGAGGAGTGCACGATTACATCAAGGAACGGACGATCAAGATCGGAACTTGCATTGTGGAGACGAAAAATACAGTTCGAACGATCGCGAAAGAATTCGGTGTCTCGAAAAGCACGGTGCACAAGGATTTGACGGAGCGGCTCCCAGAGATCAATCCGGATCTAGCCAACCAGGTGAAACTGATTCTGGAGTATCACAAATCAATTCGACATTTAAGGGGAGGAGAAGCCACCAAAATTAAGTATCGTAAGACCAAAAACACCAGAAATTCGGAACCACTTGTCTCGGTAAAAGCATAATTTGGCTTAAAGACTTTTCCTTCCCTAATGAATTTTGTCGATTTAGATAAAAAAAGAGGATTTAGTGTTTTTCCAGCGAATTTAGCTTATAATTAAGATTGATACAATTATGAGTTCCGGCTCTTTTTTTGTTGGCAGTTTGGTTAGGGAGGATAGGTTTACAATGTTAAATAAAGATATTGGTATTGATCTCGGTACGGCGAACGTTCTTATTCATGTAAAAGGACGTGGTGTCGTTCTGGATGAACCTTCAGTAGTCGCGCTTGAGAGCGAATCGAAGCGAGTGCTAGCAGTAGGTGAAGAGGCTCGCCGAATGGTCGGTAGAACACCCGGTAACATTGTGGCGATACGGCCACTTAAAGATGGTGTAATTGCAGATTTTGATGTGACAGAAGCGATGCTGAAGCATTTTATTCAGAAGGTTGGCGGTAAGTCATGGTTCTCGTCACCGAGAATACTGATCTGTGCTCCCACGAACATAACCTCTGTGGAACAGAAAGCGATTCGCGAGGCTGCAGAACGTTGCGGTGCTAAGGATGTCTTCATGGAAGAAGAGCCGAAGGCAGCTGCGATCGGAGCCGGAATGGACATTTTCCAACCGAGCGGAAATATGGTAGTGGATATTGGCGGAGGAACGACGGATATCGCCGTATTATCAATGGGCGACATCGTTACCTCCTCTTCTGTTAAAGTCGCAGGGGACAAGTTCGATTCGGCAATTGCGAAGTACGTGAAGAATAAATATAAGCTGTTAATTGGTGAGCGGACTGCAGAGGATATTAAAGTGAATATTGCGACTGTATATCCGAATGCTAGAAGTGCGGAGATGGATATTCGTGGTCGTGATATGGTGTCAGGATTACCGCTAACAATCAGCATACATTCATCTGAAATATATGAGGCCTTATTTGATTCCGTTGCGACAATCGTTACGGCAGCTAAATCTGTGCTTGAACGGACACCGCCTGAGCTATCGGCGGATATTATTGATCGTGGCGTTATCCTAACAGGTGGTGGCGCGTTATTGCATGGTCTTGATCAATTGCTTACAGATGAATTAAAGGTGCCAATTATTATCGCTGATGATCCAATGTTCTGTGTTGTTAAGGGAACGGGTATCATGCTAGACAATTTAGATAAAGTATCTAAACGCAAGTATAGCTAATAGATCAGCTTCTTGCTTCCGATAAAGTAAGTAGTAGTTCATTATAGGAAGTTCGGGGTGTATACAAGCATGTTAAGAGGATTATATAGCGCTGCATCGGGCATGCTTACGCAGCAGCGTAAGCATGATACCGTAACGAATAATATATCGAATTTGAACACACCTGGTTTTAAGCAAGCTAATACAGTAGCTCGCTCTTTTCCTGAGATGCTGATTGCAGCTATGGGGACTGATAAACCTGGAGCATCGCCTTATATCGGGACCATGTATAATGGTGTATTTGGAGAAGAAAGCATCGCGCTTCAACTTCAAGGCGATTTACAAGAAACGCATAATCCGCTGGATTTTGCTCTGAAGTCGAATATTCAGGTTCTAGATGGAGCGGGTGTACCATTAGCTTTTGATGCAACAGGTAAGAATCTAGATGCAGATGGTAACGTTACATATCAGCCGCAGGCTTTATTTACGGTACAGAATGCACAGGGCGAAACACGCTATACGCTGAACGGCAAATTCTCTGTGAATGAGCAAAGACAATTAGTGAATATATCTGGTAATTTAGTCTTAGGTGATGATGGAAAGCCGATCGTACTTGTCGATGCGAATGATGAAGCGATTAGCGACTTTAATGTGACATCTGCCGGATATTTCTTGGATCGTGAGGGACAACCACTTGCGAATGCGAATGGCGATCCACTCAGATTGATGCTCATGAAAGCGCAGAATCCGAATCAGCTTATACTTGAAGGCAATGGACTCTATACCATTAATGCAGAGGATCAGGCTTCAATAGTTGTTTTGGACCCGAATAATCGGCTTGATGATGTTGAGGTTAATCAGGGATTTGTAGAGCGTTCGAACGTCGACAGTACACAGTCTATGATTGATTTAATGTCTGCGATGAGAAATTATGAGGCGAACCAGAAGATGGTTCAATATTACGATAAAAGTCTAGAAAAAGCGGTTAATGAGGTTGGCCGGATTTAAGGGGGTAGAGCATGAATCGTTCAATGATAAGTGCATCCGTTTCGATGCAGGGTCTGCAGCAAAGGCTGGACGTTCTTTCTAATAATGTCGCGAATGTGGACACAATTGGATATAAGAAGAGGCAGTCCTCCTTTGAAGACGTGCTAACAAGTATTCAGCAGCAAGGTGCTGACTTTCGTCAACCAGGTAGAATGACTCCGCTTGGGTACAATCAGGGCTGGGGCGCGAGAATGAACAGCATACAGTTAGACATGACGCAAGGAACACTTACGCCAACAGATAATCCACTTGATTTAGCTGTTGATGGTCAAGGGTTAATTGAGATTGGAATCACAACAAAGGATGCTGCTGGTAATGATGTGGTGAAGCCAGTGTGGACTAGAAGTGGTTCTTTTAATATTAGTATCGATGTGGATGGAAATGCGGTTCTAGCAACTAAAGACGGACATCCTGTTCGTAATACGGATGATCAATCCATTATGATACCTGACAATCATCGTCTTGTAATTGATGAGAATGGATACGCAAGGGCATATGATAAAGCTGATGCTTCGGCAAGTCCAGTTGATCTTGGTCAGATTAAGCTGGTACATGTAACGCGTCCACAATTACTTAATGATCTGGGTAATGGCTTGTTTGATGTATCTGTTCCAGATGGAGAAGATCCACTAACATGGATTCCGGCGAATGTGTTGCAGGATTCAACGATCTTACCTGATGGTGATCCGAATAAAATTAAACTGATGCAGGGTTTCTTAGAGAAATCGAACGTGAATATATCTGATGAAATGACGGATCTGATCATGGTTCAAAGAGCTTTCCAATTGAGTTCGCGAGCGCTTGCTAATGCGGATTCCATGCTAGGGATGGCAAATAATCTGCGAGGTTAATGGTGATATATGATGAATAACGAGCAGACACGAGGGTATAGAAGTGAAGCCCAAGGCAATCCATCTCAGACGAATAGACAGGCAGGCTCACAGAACTCCGCACAACCAAAGAAGAAGAAACCAGTTCAATCATCTAGACCTAAGTGGCTTAGAGTGACATTACGTATTCTAAAAGCCTTGGTTATCCCAGCTATATTCGTGATTGTGATTATCGCTGGATTATGGGTTGGCTATACGAAGTTAGGTAAACAGCCAAGCAGCGAAATTTTCCATCTTGAGACTTGGAAGCATTTATTCGATCTAGTTTTTGCCGAAAAATAATGATTTACATGATAGGAGAACTCCCAGTTGGGAGTTTTATTTGTGACTGAGCAAGAAAATATAGGTTGTGCACCTATACTTTTCTAATATTCAACTTATGAAACGTATCCCTCTATACAGACGGTGAAGCCGTTTCTTCATCTTGTTCTAGCTTTTATCTTGGAAAAGACGGTAAAATTGTTTATTCTTGTTGTACAGATATGTATAATAGGTGACAGACGATAATTGATATACGGTATTTGATCGGGGGAGAGGGCTTCTTGAACGTGCCTAACGCGTTAACATTAAGTAGGTTTATCCTCGTGCCTATATTTCTCCTGTGCTTTTTTGGGGGATATATAAGAACGTCTTTCTTTATTTTGGCTTTTGCAGGATTAACCGATATCGCGGATGGTTATTATGCTAGGACGCACAAACAAGTGACAGTAATGGGGTCAATGCTTGACCCACTTGCTGATAAGCTGATGATGATTGCTGTAATTGTTTCCTTGCTTATTTCGGGGATGATTCCTTGGGCAGCGGCGGCGGCAATGTTCATTCGTGATATAGGAATGATTGTGGGTTCGGCTTTTTTCCATTTTAGAGGTAAGAAGACAGTTCCAGCAAATGTCATGGGTAAACTCACAACAGTTCTATATTATTTAGCTATTCTATTTATTATTTTTGAGTTCTCGTTTGCAATACCTTATTTGTGGGTTGTTATTGCTTTCTCTTTTATAACCTCGTTTGTTTACGTATTTCAATTCAACACATTGAATAGAATTAAAGGAGAATGAATTCTTATGTTAAATATTCAGCAGATTCAAGAGATTATCCCGCATCGCCCTCCATTCCTACTTGTAGATCGCATCCTTGAAGTAGAAGAAGGCGTACGAGCAGTTGGTATCAAGAATGTAACGATGAATGAACCATTCTTCGTAGGTCATTTTCCAGGGTATGCTGTTATGCCGGGTGTGCTAATTGTTGAGGCACTTGCACAAGTGGGAACTGTAGCTATGTTAATGAAGGAAGAGAATCGCGGCAAGCTTGGATTCTTCGCTGGAATTGATAATTTCCGCTTCCGCGGGCAAGTAACCCCAGGTGATACACTTCGCCTAGAGATGGAAATTACTCGTATGAAGGCAAGCATTGGTAAGGGCAGAGGCGTTGCGACAGTTGATGGTAAGGTTGTCGCCGAAGGTGACTTTATGTTCGCGCTATCGGACAAACAATAGCAAGCTGTACATATCGAATATGATTATGGAGAGGATGATGACTAACAATGACACGCATAAACACTCTATATGAACTTTGGCTCAATGATGCAGAAGTTGATCCACAAACCAAGGAAGAATTGTTAGCTATCCAAAATTCACCTAAAGAAATCGAGGATCGCTTCTACAAGGATCTGGAATTTGGAACAGGTGGCTTGCGCGGGGTAATGGGCGCAGGGACGAATCGCCTGAATCAGTACACGATCGGCAAAGTTACACAAGGCTTGGCACAATATGTGCTTGCCCAAGCCCAAGCTCAAGCAACTACGACTGAATCAACAGATGTGCCATCGGTTGTGATCGCGCATGATTCGCGTCGCAACTCCGCGGAGTTCTCACTTCAAGCTGCGCTCGTGCTTGCGGGCAACGGCATCAAGGCGTACCTGTTCGATGCGCTACGCCCAACACCTGAGCTGTCCTTTGCAGTGCGTGATCTTGGCGCATCCGCCGGTATTGTCGTGACGGCGAGTCATAACCCACCGGAATACAACGGCTACAAGGTGTACGGGCCGGATGGCGGACAGCTGACAACCGAGGGCGCGAACGAAGTAACGCGTCAAATTCAGTCCATCACGACCTTTGATGCGGTGAAGAGGGTTTGCCGCGAGGAAGCGGAAGGTCGTGGCTTGCTCGAGTGGATTGGGGAAGCGACGGATCGCAAATTCATCGACGCAGTACTGGCGGTTAGTCAACGTCCGGAAGTGGCGAAGAAGATGGGTGAAGACTTCCGTATTGTCTTCACACCACTGCACGGAGCAGGTAATCTCTCCGTACGCAACTCGCTTGCTGCCGCTGGATTCACTGGTGTGCAGGTGGTTCCACAGCAGGAGCTGCCTGACCCGATGTTCTCGACAGTCGCATCGCCGAACCCAGAGGAGCGAGCAGCATTTGCACTCGCGCTTGAGACGGCGCAGGAGTACAATGCAGACCTGATCATCGGGACTGATCCTGACTGTGACCGTATGGGCGCAATCGTGAAGGACAAGAACGGTGAATATCAGACCTTAAGTGGCAACCAATCGGGTGCCCTCATGATGAACTATATATTAGAAGCAATGAAAGAACGTGGCGAGCTTCCGGCTAATGGAGCTGTGATTAAAACAATCGTGACAAGCGACTTCGGTCAAGCGATAGCAAGCTCTTACGGTGTAGAAACGCTGAACACGTTAACAGGCTTCAAATATATCGGCGAGAAAATGACCGAATTTGCGCAAACCGGCTCCAAAACATTTATTTTTGGATACGAAGAAAGCTACGGCTATCTAGCAGGGATGCATGCTCGTGATAAAGATGCAGTTGTCGCATGTCTATTGATTAGTGAAGCAGCGGCTTACTACAAATCACAAGGCAAGACACTGGTGGATGTACTAAACGAGCTGTATGAGAAGCATGGCTTCTACTTGGAGAAGCTGGAATCCCGCACGATGAAGGGGATTGAAGGCGTTGAGCGAATTCGTTCGATAATGGAAGAGTGGCGCACGACTCCACCGACGGATATCAGCGGCATTGCAGTAAGTGAGGTCGAAGACTTCCAGCAAGGCCTATACGGATTGCCACGTGAGAACGTGATTAAGTGTAAGCTTGCGGATGGATCATGGATCTGTTTAAGACCATCAGGTACAGAGCCGAAGATCAAGTTCTATTTTGCTGTTAAAGGAACGACAAGTGAAGACGCCAAGCAGCGTCTGGATGCAGTTGTTCAAGCGGTTATGGAACGAGTAGACAATTAACCATGGTTTCTTGTTTGACGAACTGAATTCAGGAACCTCTCTTGGTGCAAACTGCAACTTGAGAGGTTTTTGCACGTAAATACCAAAAAGATGTACAATGGGAAAGATGAGGAACTCGCACCCACGCCTATCATATGAATGGGGTGTCCAAGCTGTTTCTATTGATATTATACATAAAATGAAGCGACATGCATCTATCTTATGGATGCGATCAAAGGAGAGAATGAAGAAGATGAAGTTATATAAGTCATGGAATCGGAGGATACGTCCTATCCTATGGTGGCTTGTCATTATTGGACTTGTAGCGGCGATGCCTCTGGCGATCATGCGCGAGCACACTGAAACATCCACAAATAAAGTTGAATTTGTATTTAACTATCGTTCTTTACTGGAAATATCGGACTCACAGCCTAAGCCAGATCAGTTTATAGATGAGAATTTGGGCAAAATGAAAGATATCGGCATTACGTCTATGTCTGTGTTTGAATCGACACTGAACGAGCTGAAGATGGGCCGTCGAATCGATGTATTCACATCTCATGAGGCGATGTTGCTTACGCAAACAGTTCTACCTGTGAATAATAACTTCACGTATATCTTGTTTAATAATAAAGAAGCGCAGGACAAGCTTGAGCCGATTATTAGACAAGCGTTTACTGAGGATTATGGAGTCCAGGTTCAACCGTGGTCTTACAAAGAACGTAACGGTTTAATTATCGAAATGGGAATGGATGACGCTTTATTGCGTCCTATGGATCCAGACCCAATTACCATGCAAGCTTTGAAGGACAAAGGCTTCAATATCGTAGTCAGAATGTCCAATAAGCGTCCTTTTGACACTAAACGGATGGATACACTTCTTGGAGATCTCCATAATAAATATGGGGTCACTCGAATTATTCCAGACTCCGATGCTGTTCCTGGATTCACACAAGATGAAGATGACCTTCTTCGATTTGCAGATAAAATGCGTAAATATGATATGGGATTGGCAACAATTGAAATGCTGAAGGAGCCGCAAAAAGGCTTTAACAGATTAGCCAATGCGATCAATTACAATGTTGTTCGCTTGCATTCTTTCACAGAGAAAGATACAGAGAAGTTCATGGTGCCAATGATGAGTGGCGATCTGAACGGTCTTATTGAAGCAACGGCAGATCGCTTCGTGCTAGCGGTGAAGGACCGCAACATTCGGATGATCTATCTGAATGCCAAACCTGCCAAAAGTTTAGATAAGAAACAAGTGGATCAGCCGCTTGAAGCGATTTATAAAAGCTTGGAAGGCCCTAATGGAGCCATTCAGCGTATTGAAAATCTGGGCTTTACACCAGGACCTGCTGAAGCGTTCCATGTTGATCAGACTTCCTTTATCAAGGTATGGCAAAAAATTGCCGCTGTCTTGCTTCTGCTTGGTGGAGTTGCGCTTATCGCGCTGATGTTCTCCTATTTTGTTCCTGAATCGACGCTTCTGGTATTCGGTATTGGACTCATCGGAGCAGCAGGTCTCAACATCCTGTCCAGTTCGCTGTACGCGACAATACTTGCGCTGGCTACATCTATAGCCGCACCAACCGTCGCTATGATGATGGCAGTCAGGAGTGCAACTAAAGCGAACCCAATTGAACAAAAATCAAGCGTCTTGTTCGCTCTCTGGCTTGTTATTCGCACAACTGCAATTTCCTTGATCGGTGCTGCTTTTGTAGTCGCGCTGCTTAACCAAGTCAAATACTTCCTGGTTCTAGAGCAATTCCGCGGTGTTTCGATGCTGCACTTGATGCCGATTGTACTGGTTGGCGTGTATGTCCTATTATTTAATGATGATGTTACGTATGCGAAGCGATGGAATAATTTAAAAGGTATTTTTAATTACCGGATCAGTGTGATTTGGGTTGTACTCGCCGTACTAAGTGGCGTTATCATTTGGTTCTACCTCTCCCGTACGGGGAACGAAGGAAATGCTTCATCGTTTGAGCGTATGCTTCGCTCCTTTTTGGAGGATTGGCTTGGTGCAAGACCGCGGAATAAAGAGTTCCTGTTTGCACATCCAGTCTTCCTGTTAGGTGCTTACTTGTCGGTTAAGCACAAGAAGGCGATATACTTAATGATTATTGGTGTAATCGGACAGCTGTCCGTCGTCGATACATTTGCGCATTTGCACACACCACTTGATATTTCAGCGCGTCGCGTTGTCTATGGTTTGATATTAGGCTTAATTATTGGTCTTGCACTGATTGCAGCTTGGGAAATCATCACTAGGAGTTGGAAGCGATGGGGAGCACCCCTATTCAGAGAATAGTTCTATCCGGTTATTACGGTTTTGATAACAGTGGGGATGAGGCCGTCCTGCAATCGATCCTGTTTGCCCTTGAGGCACAGGGTCGCGAGCAAGGCATTCAGATCGAGCCCATTGTGCTATCTGCGAACCCTGCTCGGACAACTGAAATGTACGGCGTACGCGCTGTGCCGCGTATGAAGCCAGGCGCAGTCATTAGCGCCTTGCGTGAGAGTAACGGGCTTATCTCTGGCGGTGGTTCCTTATTGCAAGATGCTACGAGTTCAAGGACGATTCCGTATTACCTTGCGATTTTGAAGTTAGCGCAGTGGCTTGGCAAACCAACATTCATCTACTCACAGGGCATCGGTCCCGTAAGTCGCCGGATGTTCTGGCCTTGGATTCGCTCGACGATGAACAAGTGTGCTTACATCTCTGTCCGCGATGAGGAATCTGCTGATTTGCTCACTCAAATGGGCGTAAAGCGTGACCGAATCGAGGTTACCCCCGATCCGGTAATGGGATTGCCGCTGCGTGGTGATGTGCAGCAGCCAAGTGCTGTTGCCGCTTCTGAATCAGCGGCAAGCAGCACCCACGCACCCGCCACTGGTTCAGTGGCAGGTGAAACACTAACGCCCGCCGCGGATGCTACGGCAAGCGGAACTTTTACGCCTGCCGCTGCTTCATCGGCAAGCGGTAACTCCGCGCTCGCCTCTGATCCAGAGGCAAGCGTAACCCAAGCGCCTGCGCCTGATGCAGTCGCAGGCGAAACTGGATCACCCGCCCCTGCGGGGCAGCGGGTGATCGGCGTCTCGGTCCGCTTCTGGGAAGCGGACCGCAGCGAGCTTGCGGCGCTCGCGGACAGCCTGCGCCGCATTCAAGCAGCAGCATCCGTACGTATACGGATGCTCCCGTTCCACCATCCGACGGACGAAGAAGCGTCGGAATATGTGCAACAGCGGATGGCGCAGTCAGCCGCTGGGAGCGTAAGCACCACCAACAGCCAAAGCGAATCGGCATCGCCTACCGGCGATGTGATCATCGCCCGCGGCATTAGCCATCCGCAGGATATGCTCGCAGAGGTAGCCTCCTGCGATCTCATTATCGGGATGCGGCTGCATTCACTTATTTACGCCGCATCTCAGCATGTGCCCATGGTTGGCATCTCATATGATCCGAAGATCGATCATTTTATGCACCGCCTGGGCATGGAACCGGCCGCATCGACGCGCAGCATCGATGCGAAGCAGTTTAGCGAGCATGTTCTACAGCTGCTCGCCTCATCAGAACAGTGGCGGACGCGGACTCAGCCCGTCATCGAAACACTCAAAGCGCAGGCACAGCAGCCTGCGCAACAAATATGCAGACACCTACGTCTAAAGCTCTAGAAGGATGCGATTCCATGAACATGAATGAAACCAAAGGTTCAACGCAAGCTTTAACTCAATCTTTTCCAACTGTATCGATTTACGGTGTACCCGTTTCCCGAATGAATATGAAGGAAACGGTCAAGGTACTAACGAATGCGATCGAACAGCGTGTGCCGCATCATGTGGTCACAGTCAATCCGATTATTATTATGGCTGCACTTGATGACTCACAGTTCTACAAAGACTTGCTCGCAGCAGAATTAATTGTTCCTGATGGCACAGGTGTCGTATGGGCAGCTAATTATGTTGGTCAGCCAGTACAGGAACGCGTCCCGGGTATTGATTTGGTACATGAACTCATGAAGGTTGGCGAGCCAAAACGGTGGAAGGTGTACATGCTAGGCGCATCACCTGAAGTTATTAAGGCTGCGGCTGCTAAGCTGCAAGAGAGCTATCCAGCGATTCGCGTGGTTGGTTACCGTGATGGTTATTTTGCAGATGCCGAAGATCAAGACGTAATCGCATCCATTCGTGAATTAGAGCCAGACATTCTGCTCGTTGGTCGTTCTACTGATAAACAAGAGCCGTGGATTGCAAAGTACAAGAAGGAACTTAATATTCCCATCGTGATGGGGGTGGGTGGTACATTTGATATCCTTTCGGGTAATCTTAAACGTGCACCTAAATTGTTTCAAAAGCTTCAAATAGAATGGCTCTATCGTCTATTGCAAGAACCCAAACGGTACAAGCGTATGCTTGTATTGCCGAAATTTGCACTTAAAGTCATCCGAGAGCGAGATAAAGTGCTTAAACCTCGTTAATTTACGTTAATATGGTCCGAAATAAGCCTATTTGCGTCAAAAATGCCAGTGGTATTTATTCTTTATTGAGAGTATAATTTGTTCGTGAATCAGATTGAATGAATTAGCAATACTATTCTTGGATATAAAAAATTTATAATTTTGTGGCATTGAGTAAGTAGAGGGGCAGGGAATTAATATTATGGAATGGTTATATATAATTGGATTTGTAACATCGTGCCTAATTGCATTACTACTAACACCGCTTGTGAAGCGGTTTGCATTCTGGGTCGGGGCTACCGATCAACCGAACGGACGTAAAGTGCATACGAAGATCATGCCACGGTTAGGTGGACTAGCTATTTTTCTAGCTTTTGTTGGTGCTTTCTTCGTTGTCTCGCCTGTTCTGAACGATTATAACTATGATGCAGCACTTGGTCTTCTACTTGGTGGAACCGTCATTGTGATAACTGGTGCGCTTGATGATCGTTTTCAACTTAGACCTCGATATAAATTGCTAGGACAGCTTGTAGCTGCGGGAATTGTTGTTGCTTTTGGGATGCGTATTGAGCTTAGCAGCCTACCATTCATAGGTGACATGCTTGCAAATGCAGAATGGATTTCGATACCTGTTACGATTCTATGGATCGTTGGTGTATCCAACGCACTTAACTTGATTGACGGACTCGACGGATTATCCGCTGGTGTATCGGGAATCGCAACATTAACGATTTTCGTACTAGCGCTTATCGTTCCGAGCGTAACCGTATCGTTACTCAGTATTATTCTACTAGGTGCAATCGTAGGTTTCTTATTCTACAACTTCCATCCAGCCAAAATATTCATGGGCGACTCCGGTTCACTCTTCCTAGGCTTCGCACTAGCAACACTGTCGATCCTAGGATTTAAACAAGCAACTGTTGTATCCTTGCTGATTCCAATTCTAATCCTTGGGGTTCCGCTATCCGATACTGCACTCGCAATCTTGCGCCGATTGGTGAACAAGAAGCCGATCTCCGCGCCAGATAAGAATCATCTGCATCACTGTTTATTGCAGCTTGGATTCTCGCACCGAGTAACAGTACTGATCATCTACGGAATTGCTCTTATCTTCAGTGGTAGCGCAATCGTCTGTACGATCTTACTAACCAAAGAAACAACTTGGGCTGTATTCTTGATCATTGGTATACTTCTCACATTCTTGGCAGTCGGTGCCGAATTCATCGGTATCATCTCCAAAGGCCGTCGCCCCTTGCTCAGCTTATTTCAGAAGCTCGGTCAGATGGTAACTAAATCGAACTAATCTATTCTTTATTTCATAGAGAGCCAATCTATTAGTAGAGTTCTGCTGATAGATTGGTTTTTTTGATAGGTTTACTTACAGTTGAGTTGAGCTAATTGGGAGAGTACACTTCAGACAGGTCAATTACTTGGTGCGTGCGGCTAATAATTATCTGGCACAGTCCAGAATTGGCGCATTATCTGGTGAGGCATGCTGGAATTGTACTTGGTGCGGCCATTAATTACCTTGTGCAGTCCAGATTTGGCACATTATCTGGCGAGGCACGCTGGATTCGTACTATATACGGCCATGTATTACCTCTCAGAGGTAATTTGTTAAGCGATAAGTGCTGAGAATGGCCCAAGACCAGTAAATTTAGTGTATTAAACCAATAAATATGCCATTCATGGCCCGACATCTCCTAATTTTGGCCGAATGCGCATCGCTCATTTCCACACGAATTACCAGATTTGACCTAAGCGCCCTCTATTCATCGTTGTCGATCACCTACCATCTATCCGCATCCATCCCCATTCATCCCCATCCGTCCTATGCCCCACCTTTGTGAACTCCTTCCACATATCTGATCCAACCATCCAATTCTACTCTCGGTAATTAGCGTATCCAGTTAAGCGATATCCCGTAATCTTCCGATTAGGACGTTCAGGAGTCAACAATCCTTCAATCCTTCATTCATAAAATGTGTAATCCAATTACGTGCAGTTCTCATCGGAATGTTGAAGCTTCCCGCAATATCGGAAGAACGTAGGAATCCACTATATTGATAAGCTAATTGAATTAACAGCTGTTTGCGATGCGTCCAGATCTGCCCGTCTAGTGCTACTCCAGTTCGCTTATTCAAGAGTGTCCACCAAGCTTGTGCAATCTGATGCTGACACTGCATCGGCTGCTTATCTACTTGATAGGCAGAGAATCGCAGGATCATCCTCATCTCCGATTTACCTAACTTATTCCGATGCTGTCCCGATCGATCCGCACTGAATTCGAACTTTCGAATATAATTAGCTAGCTCTGACTTCAACTTAACTTCCACCTCTCTACATGACAATTTAGTGGTAACCAGGTGTCCCGGACAGCAAAAAGCACACCTTGCCATATAGGACAGGGTGTGCTTCACTCTTAGCTATCATTTTAGATGAACAATCTTCAAATCGCAATATAATAAGCGTGCTTACAGATCTGGTTACCCTTCAAGGCTTCTAAGGTAATCATCATTATAAATCTAACTTCCAATCTTCACTTTTCTGCGACAAAAACCGATAACATAAACTACAGAACTGTCTTTGAATTTGGACGTCTACCCAAGAGGTAGATTTGTTTACTGGGGGTGTATGGGACGTTCGAATACTTCATCGACATTAATCGCACATATGGACGAAAATTGGTTCAATAATAAGTAAGGGAGAGAATACATTGAAGAATTTTAAAAAGTTTATAAGTTTATTTCTAAGTATTGCATTAGCATTGTCAGTCTTCGGCAATTTCAATGTGATGCAAGCGGAAGCGGCTACGGCTACTTTTTTTATTCCAGATAATCAGAAACTGCGCGATACTGCGAACCTGGATTTAGGATTTGTAGGTGGAACTAGCACTGCTCCTCCAGATGCATTAACACGAGACAAAGTATATATTTCAAATGATGGCTATTTGGATGACAAAGGTACTTTTCAAGATGTTTCTGGTACAAGCTTGAGTGTTAGAGTCGATCAGATCGCATATAGTGGAACGGAATGGAAGATCCAAGATGGTAAAACTAGAAACTCCTCTGTTCCGAGCCCTAGTCCAAACCGATATCAAATTTCGAAACTCCAACTTTTTCCTGGTTACAACAAAATTACTCTGACTGGCCAACAGGGTGGAGTAGACAAGAGTGATATTTTCTATGTCCTATATGAATCAGGACCTGTACTTGTTTCCCTGCAACTGTATGAAGGTAATACTTTGGTAGATGTTAACCAATCATCAAGAATTGTTACCAGACAAGGTGCAGTTGTTTTCCAAGGTACGGTACTGAATGCAACTTCTGTAACAGTTAATGGAAATAGAGGTTCAGTGACAGAGAATGGTTCTTTCTTCTCCCCCGGTGTTATTCTCACGCCTGGTATTAATAAGATTGAATTCATATTCAAGAATGCAAGTGATGAACTGAAGTTTACAAGAGAAATTTATTTTTATGACCAACAGCAGCCTTTCTCGTCTATTAAGGTTACTCAAGGAGGCAGTACTCACGATATTGTAAATAATAGTGCTACTTTTACCGGTGAGACACTTGTTGGTGAGTTAGAGATCGAGGTGCTTGTTCCATATCAGGCAATTCCATTCGGTGGAAATTCTGAGCTTAAGATTAACGGTGGATCAACAATCGCTCTTCCTGCTGGATCGTCACCATATTTTGTAGAAGAAGAAGTGTTTTACGGTACTTCGAATCAACCTGAGTTTAGGAGAGTTCATTTCAAAATTCCGAGCTCAGACTATTCTTTAAAGCCTGAATCTGTTGGGGGTACAATACCAGCAACTACTCAGTCACTTAGTTTGGTCCTAACTTATGGTGCGAATGCTCAAAAATCGACCGCTTCTATTAATCGAACTTATAATGTAGCACCAAATCAAGTTTTATTGAAGAATGCGTATTTACTACCGGGGATAACTGATGACAATGCTAATAAAGTTACTGTTAATACACCTAAGCAGCCTTTGAATGGGAGCAATGTTGATAAATCAGATTTTTATATTTTAGTGGAAAGTTCAGCAACACCTCCAATTGACCCTTTAGAAATTAAATTTGAACCATTAGGTACTTTAACATTGGCACCTGTTAAAGGTTCAACATTTGACGGACCTGCTGGTAATCCAAATAAGTTTACTGTCTACAAGGTTGAGAAGTTTCCTGAGGGATCTCAGAATTTAGTCTTCCAGTATCGTGCTAAGAATTCAACGCTTAAAGTCAAAGTTAATTTTGTTGCCAAAACATATATTCAAGTCGATAACCTAACTGACGGCCAAGTTATCGAATTAAATTCTACACCTGGCTCAGGTATAACGAACATAGTAAAGCTTAAAGGCCAGTTTATAGGGTTTGGTACCAATATATTGGATCCTAAATTATTCATTAATAATACTGATCAAACGGGTTTATTGGATTTTAAGTTAAATGCTGATGGATTAACTCATAGATTTCCAGATGGATATCCAAAGGACTCAATAGATTTAGTAGTTGGCGAAAACACGACCCCACCTAGCCCACTACATTATGGGGAGAATATCATCAAGTTTGTTATTAAATACGGAACTACTGATAATGTAGTAAGGGAATATATTAAAGAAATCAAAATATATATCGTTGATAAGAATACACCGAAAATTAGCTTAGTAAGACCGATCACCGTACCTAAAGGTGTAAGGGCTGGATTAAATGGAGATCCATCAACTTATTTACTACCCTCACCTGAGTTTCAACCAAGTGGGACTTTAGCCAATACGTATACAACAACGCATAAATCTTTTGACTACTTCTTAGAAGGAAGTGGAGCGTCTGAAATTAGTATTAAGAAAGCCGGGGAATTGATCTTTAAATTCCGTCCGTCAACAAATGAAAAGGAAACCACAATAACCCCTGGCGTGACACCAACGGATGTTATTGAAGTTCTTCATAACACGCTTCCACCAGGTACAAGTCTTGATTATTTTGGACTTAAGAGTGGTTTCAAAATTCGGATTAATGGGCTGCCAATTAATGAACTTGGTGCACATGTGTACACTGCTGAGCTCAAAAGTGATACAGGTTCACCTGTTACATCCCGTCTCGAAATTAATCGTACAACAGCGCCATATCGAGTACTAGCACCCAAAGCTAATGTTGGTAAACAGATCGTTGTAAACAAGAACTTTGTGTTGTTCGATATTGAAGCAGAGGGTGCCAAGGAAGTAATCGTTAATGGTATAGTTGCTGAGAAACGTAGTGATATCGATGATCGTTTTACAGCAACTGTGACCAAACTAAAGGCAGACAAGGATAATAAAATCAAGTTAACTATTAAGAGAGAATCTGGCGATATTAACGATACAGTTAATGTATATTATGCGAGTGATGTAGGCGTTGATTCCATGTACATGGAAAAGCTGTCTACTAAACACTCTGTATTTAACAAGAAGCTGCAACTAAATTTCCCGAAAAATACAGTGCTTCGCCGCAACTCAGACAACAAAATTTATCCGGATAGTACTATTCTGTTCGGTATAGCGTCACCTGATGATGGTGTTGTTGGACGGGTGAATGATTATGGTGATGTATTAGGTATAAATCCTGATCAGACGAATCAATTACGTGATGATAATGGAAACCCAATTATTACTTATATTGTTTCACAATTATATGAGCGATTCAGAAGTCCAGTAGGGCGCGATCATTTCACAACAGTTTCACCATATTACTGGATTTCAGTTGGATATGCGGAGCGTGGCAACCCTGGTGATAGCAACTATCAGACTGCTACGGGCGGATTACCTCCTTATAATCACATTAATACGTTTTCAACAACAATGCCGAATCTGACATTTAGTCCTGAGATACGTAAGTTGACACCTTCTCAACGAGGTACTATAGAAATCGGATTTGATCCTAATATTGTGGTAGATGCAGGCTCCTATTTAACAGTTTTCCATTTTAATGATCAGGGTGAATGGACGAACATTGGTGGAGTTGTTGATATGAAGAGTAAGACAGTTACTGTACCTTTCAGTGAGTTTGGTTATTATACAGTAGCTAAGTTGAAGTATTCATTTAGAGATATCGTAGATCACAGCTGGGCACGTAATGTACTATCAGCACTTTATGCTAAGGGATTAATGACCAATCTGAGATTCGAAGACTTTGGTGCTGATGACTATACGACAAGAGGAGAATTTGCAGCAATATTAGTGAAAGCAATGGATTTACCGCTTAACTATGATAATGTTAATTCCTTCTTAGATGTCGTACCTGGCAGCCGTACAAGCACCTGGAGCTACGAAGAAATTGAGACAGCTGCTCGTGCAGGTATTATCCATGGAATGAGCGATCGAGTATTTAACCCAGGTGGTCGAATCACTCGTGAGGAAGCAGCAACTATGATTACTCGAACACTCAACCTAAAGACTTCAGAAATTAATGATAAGCTGATTGCTAAGCTTAGCAAAACATTTGTTGATGGTCCATCGATTAGTCGCTACGCATTACCAGGTGTGGATGCGGTGTACTCTGCTAAGATCATGGCAGGCCAACCTGCGGATCCGAAGAACAAAAAGTTATTCGTATTTAACCCACAAGCTAACCTTACACGTGCAGAAGCTGGACAGATTATGGTAAATATATTGAAGAAGTACAACCAGAAATTCGCTAAAGAATTATCGTAAATAGTAGGAATTGCGAAGGGCAGGGGACCTTTACGTAAGGGATCTTGTCCTTCGTTAAATTGTAAATCTTTTCTATATGGTAAAAGATTACTAATGACTGCCCTAGTATTCTAGGCTATACTTGCGTTAAGTGTTACTAGCAAATACATAATCCGACATCCATACATATAATGAGCAAAACTTTTTTTGAGAATACCGCAACTTTTCCTTTTGATATGCGTTTAATATTATGTGCGTTGAACGGCAAACGGCTGTTAGCGTAGCAATAATCGTATAATATTGGAATGAATTCTCAAAATCGCACTTTACGCTCAGTCTGAATCGTTGTATAATGTGAGCAGTGACACTGGGCGTGTCTAATTTTTGTGTTCTAGTTTACTAGATTCATTGCGACACCGTCGCTTATGAATATTAGTTATACAAATAAGCTCTAACTCTGGAAGGGGGGTGAATTGACCAATGAGAAAAACGGGCTCAAATATTACCCATATCAGTAATACAAATAATAACAATTCGAATGAACTTCGAGGAGGAGAAAAAAAGGTTATGAAAAAAAGTTTATCAGTAATTCTATCGACTACAATGGCATTATCCGCATTTTCATCCGTAGCATTAGCTGCAACATCAAGCTCTGAATTTGAGGATCTTAAGAACCTTTCAGCTGCTGACAAAGTGATCTTTGATCAACTAATTAAAGATGGTATCTTCTTAGGTACTGGCGATGGCAAATTTGGTGTAGACGCACCTATGAAGCGTTCCCAATTCGCAGTAGCAATCTCCAAAGCTCTTAAATACACTGCAGATGCAAAAGTTAGCTCGTTCTCTGATGTAACTGCTGACGCTCCAGAGCTTCCTTACATAGAGGCAGCTTACAAGAATGGTGTTGCTAACGGTAACCCAACTACACCTCCAACATTCTCACCAGCTGACGAAGTATCCAAAGAGCAACTAGCGATCTTCCTAGTAGGCGCTATGGGTGCCAAATACAAAGACGAAGCTTCTAAAGCAACTGGTAACGATGCAACTGTAACTAGCTGGGCTCAAGGCTATGTAGCAACTGCTCTTAAGTACAAATTGCTTGAGAACAATGCAGACGGTACTTTCGGTGGTAAAGAGAAAGCTACTCGTTACACACTAGCTAAAGGTGTAGACGCTACTCTTAAAGCAATCAAAGAAGCTAACAAGCCTGCTGAAGCTACTAAAGTTGATTCCGTTAAAGCAGACAACTTAGCACAAGTTGTTGTGACTTTCGATGGTCCAGTTGACAAGGCATCTGCTGAAGAAGTTGGCAACTATGTAATTAACAACGACAGAGTAATTGCAAGTGCTAAATTGTCTGAAGATGCTACTTCTGTAACATTAGAATTAGACACTAAAGCAGGTAATCAATTTACTCAACAAAAAGAATACAAGTTATCAGTTAGCAATATCAAATCAGGTGATAAAGTAGTTAGTGCACAAGATGTTGCGTTCACTCCTATTGATGTTACAATCCCAACCGTTTCTTCTATTACAGCTCTTGGTAACAAAACTGTAAAAGTGAAGTTTAACGAGCCTGTTAAACCTGCTAACACTGCTTCATTCACAATTGATGGTAAAGCAGTTGCAGCTAACACATCAGTTGTAAGTGACACTGTAATCTTGAAGCTATCATCCAAACTTGCTGATGGCGATCATACAATTACAGTAAAAGGTGTAACTGACTTTAATAACTTGAAATCACTTAGTGAAGAGCAAACATTCACAGTAGTTGCTGATACTGATGCTCCTACAATTGATTCCGTAGTTAACGCTACATTTGAGAAAGTAACAGTTAAATTCAGCGAGCCAGTTGATCCAAGCACAGTATTGATCTCCAACGTTTACTGGATGCAAGGTTCGAGCAAGAAAGTTGCTTCTGGCGTAAAAGCAATTAGTGACGATACTTACGAATTCGATTTCAGTGCTAACAAAATCCAGTACACTACTGATCTTTTTGTTAGCGGTGTAAGAGACTACTCAGGCAACTTGATTGCTAATGATACAAAGGTACAAGTTAATCCAGTGATCGACCAAACTCGTCCTGAAGTAACTAGCGCTGAGTACAAAGATAACAAATTTACAATTAAGTTCAACAAAATTGTTAACAGAGACAGTGCTCTTAAAGCTTCCAATTATGTTCTTAAAAACAGCAAAGGCGAAGTAATCCAAAAGTACAAAGAAGTTGCTTTATTGGATAACAGAACTGTAGTTGTTACGCTTCCATCAACACTTGGAGCAGGAACATACACTCTAGAAGTAGCTGGCGTGACTGACAACACTACTTTGAAGAATACAATGCTTCCATACTCCAAAACACTTACACTTAAAGATCAAGGACAGCCAACAATTACTGAAGTAGTTAGAAACGATAGCACAAATCAAGTTTTTGTTCAATTTAACAAGGCTATGGCAACTAGTGGTGAAGGTTCAGTTCTTGATCATGACAGATATTTAATTACACTTTCTGGAAAAGAAGTAACACTTCCTGAAGGTACTACAATCGCAACATCTTCTGATAGTAAGGTCGTTATTATCCAATTACCAGGCGATGTTGATGTTAAAAATGTAAGTAAAGTTAAAGTGTCAGTTGTTAAAGCTGCAAATGGAAAATATCCAGAGCAAATTTCTTCAGTTCATAGTGTTGTAACTAAAGCAGCTTCAAAACTTGAAGGTGCAAAAGCAACAGATAACACTACAATTGAATTGAAATTCGATCGTGCTCTTGCTGGAGATTCCTTGAGCACATACGACTTCAATGTAGTTGCTAATAACACTTACCTAAGCGTAGTTAATGCTGAATTTGGCGATGATAATGATGTTGTCATATTAACGCTATCTGATGCAAATAAACTAAACAATGCTGGTAAATATGACAACAAAGATGTTAATGTATCCCTACGTCAAAATGCTTCCACTTCTACAATTGATGGAAAATCAGCTGTAGGTAGTGCTACAATTAACGGTAAAATTGGCGCAGCAGTAACTAAGATTAATGGTAACATCGATGGAAAAACAATTGAAGTTGTATTTGATAATGATTTAACAGCAGTAACAGATCCAGCAGCTCGTCTAAATGTTGCTACTGATTTTATCGTCAAAAAAGGTTCAACAAAATTACAACCAGGTACTGATTACAATGTAAAATCAGTTACTAATGTTGCTAATGCTGGAGTTGTAACAATTGAATTAACTTCAACTCAAACTCCAGGAGTGTATAATGTAGCACTTAACCCTCGCTTCTTAAAAGCTGGTAATGGAGAATTAGTAGGTGCTATCGACACAACTGATGCAATCTATGTTAATGTTGTTGCTAGTAATGATTATGTAGTTAATACTGCAACAGAAGCAGTTCTTAAAGCAGAAACAACTAAGGATCAAAATGATGTAGCTGCTGCACAAGTACTGGTTAATGCTCTTCCAGAAGGTACAGTAAAAGCTGGTTTACAAACTAAACTTGATGCTGTAACAGCACCAGTTATTAGCAATGTTAGCATTAAATCTAATAACGCTACTTCTCCTGCAATTGCTAAAAACGGAGATATTCTTACATTAACATTCACTTCAAGTAAGCCTGTAACAAAACAAGCAAGCTTCAAAATCAATGGAAGTAACCCAGATACTTTTGTTGAAACTGTAGTTAATGGAGTTTACACTTATACAGCAACACATCTAGTAGACGCTGGAGATGTTGTTGGAAATGCTGTTACTTTCCAAATTAACGTACAAACAGCAACTGGTATCTTCTCACCAACTGTTGAAGCTACAACAGATAAATCAGCTGTTGTAATCGTAGCTTAATAAGATTACGAAACAATACTTTCTGAACTCAATTGAGTTATAGAAGTAGAAAACCCCTTAGAACTACTAGTTCTAAGGGGTTTTCTCTATCTATTTTTTCCAAATAATTATTAGTGGTACTATCTAAAAGAAACAATGAAGCTATCGTTAGGTTTAATGACTGTGTGTTTATTACATATTAAGTCCGGATAGTGGAAGGCTTTTTTCATTATGGAATGAACTTGTACCCTTTGTCCAAAATAGTCTATACTAATTAAATATAGAAAGATAATAGGGAAGGAAGTAGGTATCAGTGAAAAAAATCATTACAGGTATAATTATAGGAAGTGTACTATCACTTTCAGCAACTGCACTTGCCGAACCCATTAAGGAATATGTCTTAACAAAAATTAAATATCCTGTGATTGTTGATGGTCTTGATTATAAGAATGAAGAATTACCAGTTTTAAACTATGAAGGAAATACATATGTGCCGTTAAAAGCACTAGGTGATCTATTAGGAGTAGAAGTGAAGTGGCATGAAGATTTAAGAGTAGTTGAAATCAATAAAAATAAAATTGAACAAGAAGTTAATGATAAACACGAGAATAACAAGGAAGAGACTAAACCGGAGATAGACGAAAGACAAAAGTTGAAAATAGGTGATACATTTACTAATGGTGATTTTTCAATAAAATTACTATCAGCCTATAAAATGTCAGATCAAATGGTATGTAATTTTAACTACGAAAATAGCTCAGTTAATCMAATTGAAAATTATACTAATGTAACAGTAAATTTTAATCATAATATTCCAAAGATGGATAAAACGATTGAAGGTGAATTATGGTTCTCTCCTAAAAATAATACAGTATATGAATACCCAGCTAAACAAAAAGGATATGTTACTTATAAATTTGTATCTGAATTAGAACCAAGTTCGATTACACTTAAGGGTAAAGATGGAAATGATGCAATCTGGAGTTTATCACAAAAAAAATAGCTTTTTGGCATGATAATCCTATTTATTAAAACTTATTATGAGGTGATCCCATGAAAAAATACATAATCTCTATTGCTCTTATTACTTCTCTATCATTCGTAGCAGTAGCAAAAGCAGATGCGCCAGTACCAGGCTCGATAGACGATCCTGTAATAACTAAGAGCTACGTAGATCAGAAAATTAAAGAAGAAGTAGCCAAAGCATTAGGAAACGGCGGAAGTATCAATAATGGAAGTGGTAACACTGGGGGTTCAGCTTCAGATGGAGCCTTTGAAACAGTCCAATTAGAAAAAGGCAAAACACTCATGGCGAATGCGGGGACTGAGATAATCGTTCGTCGTGGTAAGACAACTGTCGTAAGTACGGATGGCGATTCCGTAGTAGACGTTACGACAGGTAAGGATGTTAATAAAGGAACCGTAATTGAGAATAATCATTTGTTAGTGTTCCCAAGGGAAACTCGTGGTATTCAGGCTGATGCTAAGGATACGAAACCGATCTGGTTAATGGTTCGTGGTGGATATACAATTAAATAAATTTTTCCCATTATGACAACTTCTTATTCGATTTGAGACGGTTCAAATTGACATACTATAGGTACACCAAGATTCAAGGGAGGTATTTATTATATGTCAAGAAATCGTAAGCTTGTACCTGAGTCGAAGAAAGCACTTGATCAAATGAAGTATGAAATTGCAGCTGAATTAGGGTTGATGTCGGGGCATTCATTGGTTGATGTTAATTCCGAATTTGCTTCGGAGTTAGGCTCAGGATCATCTAGTGCATCACCTAGAGCAGTTCATTGGGGCCAGATGGCTTCGAGAGATGCAGGGCATGTCGGAGGCACGATAACAGCTCGATTAATTCGTAAAGCGGAAGATGCACTTTTATCCTTATAAAAATTAAAATCCCTTAATTGACAGCACTCGCCAAATGCAGTAACATATGTCTCAAGGATGTACAGGTTATGTAACCTTTTCCTAACGGAAAAGGTTCATTTTTTGTGTATACTATTAATACCGATCAGGAGGTCGATCTCTATGGCGCTTGAGCGCGGACGTCGTTTATTTACATCTGAATCTGTCACGGAAGGTCACCCAGACAAAATGTGTGACCAAATTTCTGATTCCGTACTTGATGCTTTTCTTGCTAATGATCCGAATGCTCGTGTTGCTTGTGAAGTATCCGTTGCGACTGGACTTGTGCTCGTAATCGGGGAGATCACTTCTCAGTCTGAATATGTGGATATTCAGTCTATTGTGAGACAAACCGTGAAAGATATCGGATATACGCGTGCGAAGTATGGTTTTGACTACCAGACATGCGCAGTTTTATTATCTCTGAATGAGCAGTCGCCAGATATTGCTCAAGGTGTTAACCAAGCACTTGAAGCTAGAGAAGGTCTAATGTCCGATGAGCAGATCGATGCAATCGGTGCGGGCGATCAAGGTTTAATGTTTGGGTTTGCGGTGAATGAAACGCCAGAGTTAATGCCGCTTCCAATTTCGATTTCACATCAGTTGGCACGTCGTTTAACTGAAGTTCGTAAAGACGGTACACTTCCATACCTACGTCCTGATGGTAAAACTCAAGTATCGGTTGAGTATGATGGTGATACACCTGTACGCGTAGATACAATTGTAGTTTCGACACAGCACGGCGAAGAAGTGACATTAGAGCAAATCCAACGTGATATCAAAGAACACGTGATTAACCCAGTTGTTCCTGCTAACTTACTGGATAATGAGACGAAATATTTCATTAATCCGACAGGTCGCTTCGTAATCGGTGGACCGCAAGGTGATGCTGGATTAACAGGACGTAAGATCATCGTTGATACTTATGGTGGATATGCGCGTCACGGCGGCGGTGCATTCTCAGGTAAGGATCCAACAAAAGTTGACCGTTCTGGTGCATATGCAGCACGTTATGTGGCGAAGAATATCGTAGCAGCAGGATTAGCTAATAAATGCGAAGTCCAATTAGCGTATGCGATTGGTGTAGCTAAGCCGGTATCGATTGCTGTCGATACATTTGGTACAGGTACAATTAGCGAAGAGAAGCTCGTTGAGTTGATTCGCAAGCATTTTGATCTACGTCCAGCAGGTATTATTAAGCAATTAGATTTGCGTCGTCCTATCTACAAACAGACTGCAGCTTACGGTCATTTTGGTCGTACAGATGTAGATCTTCCTTGGGAACGTACGGATAAAGCAGAATTGCTTAAGGCAGATGCTTTGGCATAATAAAAAGAGTATATAAGCTTGGAGCCCTATTGGCTTTAAGCTTTTTTTGCTTTACACTGGAAATATCTGAAACTTTTATACATAAATTTCGTCTAAGTGTATAGACTTCAAAATTTTTGGATGACTGTGAATACGTGTATTTGCAAGGACTAGAATACATAATTACTAATTTGAGGTGGTAGATCAGTGAGAAAGTGTAAATTTGTACTATTAAGATCTTTCATTCTAATTCTTTGTTTATCATTTGCATTACAAGGTGTCGCTATAGGGGCAAATAACTCAACAAAATTTGGAATTAATCCAACTGAATTAGAGTATACAACTATGCAGCCTGGTGGTACTGTTCAGCTAACCACAAGTGCAGCAGATGGTACAGAGAATGATGTGAAATGGAGTGTTAATAAAGAAAGCACTAATATTGCAAGTGTAGATGCAAATGGACTTGTTACATTTACTGGATTAAATGGTGTTGCAACGATTAATGCTAGCTATTATGGTAGTTTCGATGCAGTCAGCATTCGTATAAAAAATACCACTAATACCTTATTATCTGTTAGAATTGCTGGTTCGCTAGATTATAGTAATGTGCCAGTTCAATTAACTTTAGTGGGAAATTACTCGGATGGTAGTATTGATCAGCCAATTACATCTGGTGTTGCGTGGTCGAGTACAGAAAATAATAATGTTGCATCAGTTAACAACAAGGGAATGGTTAGTTTCACTGGTAATAATGGCTATGTGAAGATTACTGCTAATTATAAGGGTTTTACCAAAGAAATTGACACTACTGTTAGTAACAAAGAAGGGAATTTGGAAATAGTAGCTCCAGGGGGGACGTTTACTTATAGTCCGACTCCAGTAACTCTAAAATTGTATGATGGTTCGACTGAAATTCGAAATGCTGTATGGAGCACAAATGACGAAAATATTGCAACTGTTAATAATGGTGTAGTTACTTTTAAAAGTATAAGAGACGCAAGTGTAACGATAACCGCAGTTTATGGAAATAGAACAGCGAGTATTTCAACTAAATTAACCTCTGTTGTTGATTCAATCGCTATCATCGATCCAATTAATTACAGTCCTTCACCTGTACAGATGAAATTAGAAGTTACCTATACGGATAAAACTAAACAAATTGTTACTAATGCTAATTGGAGTAGTAATCCTTCATCAATTGCGACAATTAAAAATAATGGTATGCTGACCTATATGGATAAGGATGGCACATTAACTGTTTCAGCTGAATATGGCGGAAAGACTACGAGTATAAAGGGTACTGTTTTCAATGGAAATGTACTTAAATCAATAAGAATCAATGAATCACTTAATTATAGCTCTGTTCCACAAGATTTAACACTAACAGGTATACTCGCTAGTAATGCCACACAAGGTATCTCGGCATCGAGTGCTACTTGGAAAAGTAGTGATGCTACAATAGCAAGTGTTAGTTCGAGTGGTAAGGTAACATATAAAGGGATTAATGGCCCACTAACGATCACTGCAACTTATAATGGTATATCAGCTAGTCAATATGCGTATATTGATAGTTCAACTTCTGTGAAAGAGTTAAAAATTGACGATTTGTTATATTATAGTTCCAGTTCTGTTCAGTTATCTTTAACGGCAATTCTGAACAACGGCAGTACACAAGGTGTGTCAGCATCTAAGGCGAGTTGGAAAAGTAGTGATACCACTATCGCAAATATAAATATCAATGGGCAAATCCGGTATACAGGTAAAAATGGAAACGTAACGATTACTGCTACTTATGGTAACAAGAGTGCAACTGTGTCCGCCTATATTGATAGTACGATTGAAATCTATGATTTAAGAATTAATGAATCTCTATACTATAGCAAAAGTGCTGTTCCATTGACGCTGTCAGCTACAGATCGATATGGATATGATGTGACTATATCGCCATCTAAAGCTAGTTGGAAAAGTAGTGATACTTCCATAGCTACTGTTAGCAGCTCTGGCTATGTTTCCTACACGGGTAGGTATGGGTATGTAACAATTACAGCGGCTTATGGAAATAGAATTGCGAGTCAAACGGAGTATATTACCACTGATAGTAATATTAATAATCTAGAAATTAATGAAACGCTATTTTATAGTCCTTTCGCAGTACCGTTAACACTAACTTCAACTTTAACTAATGGAAATACACAAATTGTTCCGTCATCAAGTGCGGTTTGGTCTAGTAGCGATACATCTATTGCAACTGTAAGCAGTAGTGGAGTTATTACCTACAAGGGTCGAAGTGGTAATTTAACGATTAAAGCGACCTATGGAAGTCGAGTTGCCACACAAACTGCTTATATTGATGCTAATAATACAATTGTGGATCTCAACATAGTTGGGGATTTATTCTACAGTACGAGTAATGTTACGTTAGGTCTAACGGGTACACTGCGTGATGGAAATAAGCAAAATATCCCGTTATCTAGCGTGACATGGAAAAGTAGTGATACGCAGATTGCAACCGTGAGCAATGGTGTTGTAACTTATAAAGGTAAGAATGGTCCTCTCACCATAACAGCCTCTTATGGAAGCCTGTCGACTACTGTGTACGCGAATATCGATACGTCATTAACGCTTAAGCAATTACTCATTAATGAAACCTTGGCTTATAGCAGTACTCCTACTTCTTTAACACTTACAGGAGTATTCAGTAATGATTCGAGACAGACCGTTTCACCATCAAGTGCTGTATGGAAAAGTAGTGATACCTCAATAGCCACCGTTAGCCCAAGTGGGGTTGTAACTTATAAAGGTAAGAGTGGATCTGTAACGATAACAGCTACTTATGCCGGCAAAGTAGCGACTGTGCAAGCAAATATAAGTACATCAGCAAGCCTAAGTATGTTAAAAATCAATGAGACACTTACCTATAGTTTGAACCCAGTTACTTTAACGCTAACAGGTACTCTACTTAACGGTACTACTCAAAAAATCCCTTCAAATAGTGCCACATGGACATCAAGCAATTCATCAATTGCGACTGTGAGTAATGGAGTTGTTAAATTCACTGGTAAAGAAGGCTATGTGTCCATATCCGCATCGTATGGTGGAAGGGCAGCGAGCGTCACGACTACAGTTAAGGTCACAGGTAACACAGGTAACACAGATAATTTTAATAATCCATTTACAGTTACAGTTAATAATAAAGAGGTTGAGAATAAGATTGTGAATAAGGTTCGTACAATTAAACCATTACACACAATTCCGAATTATACGGATTCTGGTAATCACTGGGCGAGTCGTGAGATTAAACTTGCAAAAGAATTAGAACTCGTAAGTGGCTATTCGGAGGGCACTTTTAAACCGAATAACAATGTAACTCGTGCTGAATTTGTCATCATGGTTAGTAGGACTTTCAGTATTCCTGTGGGTAGTGGCAGTTATTCGCAATTTAAGGACCTTTCTGATCATTTCGCTAAACAATCAATTATGTCACTTTACAATCTTGGCATTATCAATGGTTATCAAGATGGTACTTTTAAACCTAATAACCCGATTACAAGGGCTGAAGTGGTTACGATTTTATCGAAGCTTATTAACTTTAGTAAGGTCCCAGTAACAGGAACTGCTAATTTTAATGATACGAGTAATCATTGGGCCAATACACAAATTAATCAAATTGCATACGCTGGAGTATTGAGCGGTAAAGGGAATGGAACATTCGCTCCTAACGACAATACAACAAGGGCAGAAGCCATCTCCTTACTCTTAAGAACATTGAGTTTGAATAGCAATATCAAGGATGCATTAGCTACTTTGTAAGATGTATATAGCTCCAAATAATAGCGTCCATTAAAATTAGGTAGAAAAAAACAACCTATACCACTGGTAACAGTGATATAGGTTGTTCATATTCTAGAGATGTCCACTTGCTTACTTCAGCCACCGCTCCGCTACATACCTAGCTAACCACTCCGCACCAGCTGGGTTGAGATGGTTGTTGTCTTGGAAGTGTTCTTCCGTATCTAGCTCCGTATTCGGGATGACCTCGAAGGTTGCGTTGTTGTTCGTCGCGATAGCTTGTACGGTGTCGATGTACGCTTGATGTTCGGTAGCATAGGACTTGGCTATGGCCGTCTCGAAATGCTCAGAGCGTGGAAGCTGAAGGATGATAACTTCAACACCCCGCTTGCTCAAATCCGTAATAAGGGCTTCGAAAGAGTCCTTGCGAAGACCGTTCAGATCAAAGTTAGCAAACCAGCGGTCGACGTCTTTGCGGGCTCTCTCTACAGTTACATCCTTGGCTTTAGAGGCTGCTGGTTCAAGTCCATGCGGATAAGCAGGTATAACATCACGTATCGCATCCCTTGTTTCAGGGTTCAAATATTTATCAAGTATAAATTTGGTCCAAATTGATCGCATGTCAAATGATTTTAACGCCCAGCCTAATGTAAGCTCTCCGTAATTATCTTTATTCATGACTTTGAAGCGGTCAATAAGACCTGCGTAGTACCTAAACATTTCGCTTTTGGCGATTTCATCATTATTGAGCTGATGCTCATTAACGACGACGATTGCACGCTTTAGGTTGGGCATTTGGTCCCTATATGTGTCATACACTTTGTTGATCTCGTATGCCTTACCGCCAGAGATGCTAAAGTTGAACATGGTGTCAGGACTTACACCAGCTGCTTGCGCTAATTGAGTTGGTCTAAGTCCATCAATACCCATGGAATCCCCGAAGATGGCGGTTTCGACTAACTCAGGCTTGGCGTCCTGCCAAGAATGATCGAGTTCAGCGAGCTGACCGATGGTATTGGGGGCTTTGCCATAGAAGTCCAGGTTCCGAAATACGAAGATTTCCGAGGAAATGATCAATAATATGACACCAATTAACCCCCAGGGTATTTGGCGGCTACGTTTACGACGTGGGGACAGCTCAGTCAGCTCGTTAGAACTGGAAGTAGATGAACTCATACTTTTCCCCCTTTAAGAAGTAAATGAGCAAGAAGACGATCCCAAGGTAGCACACGCTGCGGATTGGGAAAGGAATGGCATGCCAGAAGCGGCTCGCGGTATTCTCGTAGTTGCGCAACAAGTACTCGAAGATATGTAATAGAAACAATAAAGCGATCAAGCCGATTTCAGGTGCTTGCAAGATGTTGCTCGGGAGTGCGTGCATCATTTTCCATGTCATCGTGAAAGCCTGTGACAGGTCTTTGGCACGGAAGAATACCCAGGTCCAGACAATCACATGAAAGAAGATTGCAATCGCAAGCAAACGATATACGAGAGACTCACGTACTTGCTTTACTAAATTCCAACGATTGAGTTGAAGGGATAGACGATGGATAACGAGTAGAGCGCCCCAGAGGGCTCCCCATAATATAAAGGTCCAATTGGCTCCATGCCATAGACCAGAGATCACCATAGCTGCGAATAGATTAACGTATGTACGAACTGCTCCCTTACGATTACCACCTAGACCGATGTAGATATAATCTCGAATCCAGCGCGACAGGGTGATATGCCATCTATTCCAGAATTCCTGCGGACTTTTGGATAGGTATGGGGTTTTGAAGTTATCCGCAAATCGGAGTCCCATAATAATGCCGCAACCGATTGCGAGATCGGTGTATGCAGAGAAATCATAATAGACTTGGAAGGTGAATAAGTAGGAACCAATCCATGATTGAGTACCTGTAATGGCTGTCTCTGAGTTGAATATCGCATCAGCTAATGGTGCAATATTGTCGGCAATGACGACTTTCTTGATTAAGCCGATTAAGATTAGGTAAAGTCCGTACTTAATTTCACTCCAAGGAATTTTTTTATTACTAAGTGCTTTAAGCTGAGGTAATAACTCATCACCACGCATAATAGGGCCGGCAATTAGATGTGGGAAGGTTGAGACGAATACCCAGAACGAAATGAAGGATTTAGTCGGCTCACTACGCCCGCGACGCACATCAATTAAATAGGAAATTAACTCGAACGTATAGAACGAAATGCCTAGTGGCAGCATGATACTCAATTCCTCAGATGCCGCAGTGAAGCTGAATTCTAAACCAGTTAGGTTCTCAAGGGAAGAGAGTAGGAAGAACGTATATTTATAGAAGACAAGGTTCAATACGTTGAGTCCAATTCCAACCCAGAACACCCAGCGCCAGCGTGGACGCTGCATCAAGTGAACGACTCCGAAGGTAATCACACACAGGAGCATAAATAATAATAGCCAAGCAAGCCCATTCGCTCCAGCAGCTTGAGCCGCAGCATAGAAGATGACATTGGTAACTGCAATGATCACGATGCGATTACGCCTAAAGACGAAGAACGGGACTAACATTAAGATGAAGAATATTAAAAAATTTGGCGAATGGAAGAACATTTGCTCACCTCACGGAAGTATTATAGCACTCGCTTAGGTGGGAGTAAAAGAGATGCTGGAGAATTAGGTGATTTTAAGTGCTTTTAGGTGTTTCCACATACAAAAGTTCTTAAATATCCTATCTAGAGGGACATCTAAGAACTTTTCGATGTGATAAGCTGTGTAATGGTTCCTTGTCACTTACATTTCACTTACGCTTCACTTGCGTTTCATTTACGTTTATAGGTTGTAAAGACGATTTTGCCTGCATTTAATTTCGTTAATTCGTCTTCCGTCCAACCTGCGATTTTATTAACGGTTTTGATATCTGTTAGCTTGATTTTGTAGGTCTTAGCCAGGTACTGATGAATCTCCTTCATATCGGCTTCATTCAGCTCCTTGAGCTGCTTCTTGCCCTGAATTTGACCGAGGATCACGCCGATTGATTCTGCGGCAAGTGCGGTGTTCGGCTGAATTCGCGCAGAGCCATAGGCGACTACATTGGCGCCGACATTCTTGCCTGCAGTAAGGACGTTCGTATAGTTCTTAAGCTGGAAGCTTCTCAGAGGCATGCCATATTTATCAGGACGCCCCATTTCTATACCCCATTTAGCAGCGAATACTCCTTGAAGATCTAACGGATATCCGGCAATGCTTACGTCATCCCAGTGGGTACGTCCACCTAATATATCAGATGGCTTCAAAACGAATTCCGTCTCATAACGATTGTATTCTCTAATATAAGGATAGGTTGGTATGCCGTTTAGTTCAGCATTCTCCCAGCCGACGATTGATTTACGGAAATGGCTCAGAATGGCTGGCATTTCTTTGCTGCCAAGCTCAACTGCTTCAGCAATAGACTTAGGATCAGATGGATCTACAGTGTAAACAAGTAGTGCATTGATGATGACTTCCCCGTCACGTTGATGCAGGGCATTCAGTCCACGTAAAAATACGCGTTCATGGCTTGATTTGTAGCGGGTTGACATACCCGTAAGTCCGATTGCGAATGTTTCATTTACATAACCCCCGCCGTACTTACTCGCCTTTTCTTCCTTAGTCAGTGAGTTGAAATGCTTGTTGAATTTATTCCAATCGACATTCTTGAATTTCATCATTAAGCCAGCTGACATATATTCGGTCTGATCGACACCATAGAAGGTGTTGGTGCTTGGCAGCTTTGTCGCTTTGAGATGGCTGATGAGTGCAGCATGATCGGTATTTTCTACAAAATAGTTGGCTTGAATGAGCTTGCGAATACCATCTTTAGTCGTATACGTGATGGCTTTCACTGTTTCTTGACCGTTAGTATCAATTGCTGTATCAACCTTCTCAATCAGTATGCCTGATTCTACGGGGATATTGCCTGTTAGTTTGGTACTAACATAACGTTCGAACTCAGAGAGCTTGCGAATACTGCCGCCCTTGAAGCCCATGAATAGTTCTTTCACTCTTCCTTGTAATAAGGACTTACCAGCCCCGTCTTTGGCTTCATCGAGAAATAGCATTTGACCCTGTAATAGCTGTCCTCCGAATTCAGCCCGAGTGTCAATGATTTTGACAGATAATCCTTCATCAGCTGCAGCTCTTGCCATATATAAGCCTTCCATTTCACTTCCTATTAATACGAGATCAACTTGTTCGGTAGGTAGTGGGGTGGGGCTAGGTGTAAGAGATGGTGCAGGTGATGTAGAGATAGGCGTAGGCGTCTGACTACCACTTGGATCAGTAGAACTAAGGTTATCCTTGCCTATTGAATTCGGTGCTGCAGGGCTTGATGAGACATTCTCGTTGGGAGGATTAGAGCCAGTTGTTCCAGTAGATTGGCCCGGGTTGTTTCCTGCGCTTGCCAAAAGGGATGTTTTGTCTGAACAAGCAGTGACGAAGAGTAGGCAGCATAGTAGACAAATAATAATTGCTAGTTTGGTTGATCCTTGCACAATAAAAGCACCCCATTCACGACTAATTAGTAATTGTTATTTTAGAATATCACGAATAATCTACTAATTACACCATGATTTCTACATACTTTAACAAAATGCTACTATTTTCCTGTCTATTAATTCGCAACTTATTGACAGTTTTGGTAGTCTATTAAGAGAGACAAGAATATAATGGTAGTTGCTAACCTATTTTCCTAACGTTGGGAGACGGCTCCTTCTAGTATAGAAGATGGAGGCGTTTTCGTAGTGTGAAAGAATATATATCACCTGGCTCATAATTTCGGCTCTAAATCATTCAAGCACTGATTTTGTTGTTGAGCCGTAAATTCTTAATAACATCTTGAGAGACGCATCCGCCTTTTAATAGGGAGGGTGCTGCTGTTTCTTGTGATGAGCGCACCAAATACATAACTAGACTCAAAGAAAAGAATGGGAGAGAGGAACACAGAATGAAGTTTTACAAACGAATATCAGCAGGAATGCTCGCAGTAGTGCTAGCCTCACAAGTTTTCATGGGCTTGTCAGTTGTTAAGGCGGAATCAGTTAATCTGGAATCGACAGATATTTTGACTGCAGGGGCAGTAATGAAGAGTTATAAGTGGAGTTCCACGCGTAAAGGGAAGAATGTATCAACGAACGCTAAGGTAATCGAGGTAGATTTAACGAACCCGAACGTTAAGGTTGACACAATTACGGGTACGGGCGGCAAATATGCGAAGAAGCAATCGGTTCTTAACATGGCCAAAGAAACAGGTGCAGTTGCAGCTGTGAATGGGGACTTTTTTAATATGCAAGCAGAGGGAGTTCCACTTGGACCCCAAATTATGAACAGTCAATTGATGTCGAGTACTTCTGATCGCATGAAAGGTATGTATTCCTTTGGGATCACGAAGGACAATCAGCCTGTCATAGATTTGCTAGCATTCACGGGTACGATCAAAGCAGCAGATGGTTCTTCTTACCCGCTTGAAGGCTATAACAAAACATATTATTGGTACGATGATGGCACTCATAGCCACTCAGATGGCTTATTCCTATATACAGATACATGGCCTTTAGCTGAGAGATCTAATAACGGTCTTTCAATTCCGACTGAAGTTAAGGTTCAGAATGGGGTTATTACGGATATTGCAATTGATACAACGATTAAAGAAGTAGCTCCTGCAGATGGATATATTCTACGTGCTGCTGGGAAATCAGCGGATTATGTGAAGGAGCATTTGAAAATTGGAGATCCACTAGTTGCTGAATATGGCCTAGTTCCTCAGGATCCTAGCAAAACCTATGATCTTAAGAATTTCAAAACTTTAATAGGTGGGCATTCCATTCTAGTAGATGGAGGTCAACCGACACAGTTCTCTCGTAATGTGAATGATCTGAATGGGAACCGTTCACGTACAGGTGTAGGTTACTCGAAAGATATGAAGACGGTTTATATCATTACGATTGATAAAGCATCAGGTAGTGATGGCATGACCTTACAGGAAATGCAGAGCTTTATGGCTAGTGTTGGTGTATGGAAGGGTATGAACTTAGATGGTGGCGGTTCTACCCAGTTAGCGACAAGACCGCTTGGTGAATTTACTCCTGTATTAACGAACGTGACAGAATATGGTTCATCACGTGCTGTTGTTAATGGTCTTGGGGTATTTAGTACAGCTCCTAAAGGAACTGTCAAAGGGTTAACCTTAGGTGGACCAAGTGAGATGCTTCTAGGAGAGAAGATTACATTCCCAATGAAGGGATATGACGAATACTACAATCCAGTCAAGATCGATGAGACAACACCTCCAACATGGACTACTTCAGCAGATATTGGTAAGTTCGATGGTGATTCCTTCGTAGCAACTAAGATTGGTACAACGAAGATCACTGCCAAAGTTGGTAATGGAACAGCAACCAAAGAAGTGACTGTACTTGGAAGTGATGATATCGCATCACTTAAAGTATCGGCTTCAAGCCAAGTGCTTAAAGAAGGCGAAACGATTAAGCTCAAAGCAAGCGTTACAGATCGCAAAGGAAAATCGAAGCCAATTGCAGCAGATGTTCTTCAGTGGGAAGTTCAAGGATTAGATGCTAAAGTTGTTGGCGATGAGCTTAAAGTAGGCAGCCTGAACGGTGTGAAGCAAGCGAGAATTATTGCTAAATACGATGGCTTCTCCAGTATGCTTTCATTACCTATTGGTAAAGAGAAGATGTGGTATGACCTTGATAAGGATGCAGTAATGACGAATAGTGATGTGCATCCTGCAGAGGTTAAAGGCTCAGTTAATATTGTACAGGAGCCAACAGGTAATAAAGTATTAGAGCTTAGCTATGATTTCATGGGCGGAACAGGTAATAAGGCTGTATACGCATCATTTAATGGCAAAAATGGAGCACAAATCGAAGGCAAGCCGCAATATATGAAAATGAAAGTATTCGGCGATAACTCAGCCAACTGGGTTCGCGCAGAAATTATCGATGGTGATGGCGACCTGAATCGAATTGATTTTACACAGAATATGAACTGGGATGGTTGGAAAGAGCTTACGGTCAATCTTGCAGATTATCGTTTAGCTTATCCAATTAAAGTGATGAATGTGTACGTAACGAATCCTGAAGAGCAACAAGATGAGCGTGCCTACACGGGTAAAATACAGATTGATGATATTTCCTTCATCTATCCAACAAGTACACAGCCTACTCCTAACGCTAAGCAAGTAACGATGACGTTAAACAACAAGACTGTTAAGATGGACGATAAAACAATAACGCTAGATCAAGCTCCAGTTGAAGTAGATAGTCGTACGATGGTCCCTGTAAGGTTTATTGTTGAGGCTTTTGGCGGTGAAGTGAAGTGGGATCCTAAGGCTAAGAAAACGACTATTTTCCTAGGTAACAAAATGATCGAGCTATGGAATGGTAAGGACGAAATGGTATTCACAGGCAAGCGAGTTTCGACAGATGTAGGACCGAGAATTATGAATGGCCTAACTATGGTGCCACTGCGTGTCATTGCTGAAGAACTCAATTGGACTGTAGGCTGGAACGCCAAAACCAAAACAATTACGCTTAAGTAAATTTAGTCAATAGAAATAGTACTTTATACGCTGACGTCATTCCCTTGAATATGCTACAATAGATTATTATGTTAATTCTTGCCGTGAAGGGGATTACGTAAGTTGCAGTATGATGCGATTGATAAGGTTATTAAAAGTGCTATAGAAGTAATGGAAAGCAGTAAATGCCAGATTTACGAAATCGTAGAAACGGCTCGATTCGAACGTGAATCGTTAGTGCGAGAGCTTGAAGAAATCAGCCGAGAAACGAGTCTAACGATAGATCTGGTAGATAGATTAGAAGTGGAACTCCGGCGATCGAGAATTCGGTTGTCGGAGGTTTCTCGTGATTTTAATAAATTCAATGAGCCTGATATTAAACAAGCGTATGATGGTACAAGCATCCTACAACTACAATTAACGATTGCACGTGAGAAGGAGAACCATCTCAAATTAAGACGCAATGAACTTCAGAATCGAATCAAAAATTCCGATAAACAAATTGATCGCGCCGATGTCATTGCTTCGCAGATGAACGTTGTGCTCGAGTATTTATCGGGTGACTTGAATCAAGTTACACGCATTCTGGAATCAGCTAAGAACCGGCAAATGTTTGGTCTACAGATTATTCTTGCTCAGGAAGATGAACGGAAGCGAATTGCTAGGGACATTCATGATGGAATGGCTCAGACACTAGCTAACGTCGTACTTCGGAGTGAAATTGTTGAAAGACTGCTTGCCAAGGAAGATTATGTTGTTGTAAGAGAAGAACTGAAGGAACTCAAAGGGCAGGTACGTGGAGGTTTAGAGGATGTTCGCAAGATGATCTTCAACCTCAGACCGATGGCACTTGATGATTTAGGACTTATCCCAACGATGCGTAAATACTCGCAGGATTTTGAAGATAAGACTAGAATTAGAACGAAGTTTGACTTCAAAGGTAAGGATACTCGCTTGCCTTCCGGTATGGAAGTCGCTATTTTCCGATTACTTCAGGAAGCGTTTAGCAATGTGCTTAAGCATTCCAAAGCAACCTTCACTGAACTTGAAGTCACTTTTGAGACCGAAGATATTACCATCAAGTTCATGGACAACGGCGTAGGGTTTAACGTGGACAGACTGGATTTAAAGCTTTCAAAAGGTAATAATTTTGGAATTCTAGGTATGAGAGAACGTCTAGACTTGCTAGAAGGCACCATGGAGATCGAATCTGTACTTAACGAGGGTACTACTATCAAGATGGTTATTCCTGTTCGTAGAGAGAATAAGGAGGATAATAAGGATGGAGAATCTGGGCAATCGCACAGGTAAGGTTAAACTCATTTTAGCCGATGACCATCAATTGTTCCGTGAGGGTATGAAACGCATCATCAACATGGAAGAAGATATGGTGGTAATAGGTGAGGCTGGCGATGGCATTCAGGTCGTTGAGCTATGTAATCAGTTGCAGTCAGAAGTAGACGTTGTGCTCATGGATATCAATATGCCAATAGAGAATGGCGTTATGGCGACTGAGAAGCTAAAGATGATTTTTCCTAATATTAAGGTCATTATTCTATCAATCCATGATGATGAAAGCTATGTGTTCGAAACATTACGCAAAGGGGCATCAGGTTATTTACTGAAAGACATGGAAGCAGAGTCATTGCTTGATGCAGTTCGCTCGGTTGTTGCAGGTTATGCCTATATCCACCCCAAAGTTACAGGTAAACTCATTAATCAATTACGGAGAATGACCTATCTGGATGAAATTGGAATCATTGGTAACGAGTCTGCAGCAGCGAGTACTGCTAAATTCAATCCTGCACCAGCTTCTCCACTTACGAAACGTGAATCAGAAGTACTTGTACTGATGTCTGAAGGCAAGAGTAACAAGACAATCGGTGAATTTCTTTTTATTAGCGAAAAAACAGTCAAGAACCACGTAAGCTCTATTCTACAAAAATTAGAAGTTGATGATCGCACACAAGCCGTTATCATTTCGATTAAGAACGGCTGGGTCACGCTCTAATAGCGGCTTCCAGCCGTTTTTTTAATGGATTACTACTTTCCTGAGAGATGAACGCTGCATGGACGGATTGTCCTTCCGATCGCTGTTGCCCCCAGATTTCTTGATTATATACCGCATAGAGCGGTTGAAATCCGGTGGCAAAGGCGAACGCTCCGCTTCTCCAAGACAATTCCGTCCACTCCGCTACAATCTGCATAAGGATTTGCCTTGAGCAAGCTCTGTTACTTTATCTTGAACTTATACTCTCTAAAACTCACTAACCAAATATAAGAGAATTCAATGTCTTTGTTTAGATATTATTTAGATATTGTTTAAAATAAATGCTCCCATAATAAATACAGAACATAATGTTCTGCGTGGAAAACTTGTTCTCTCGAATGTCTAGACAATCTAATTATTTTGTTAGTAGCTGGTTCTCTCGATTTCTAAACAACTTATTTTTTTCTTTAGAAAACATGTCCTCCGGTAAGGATGGCTAAGTAGTTTCCTTCTAAGTCAGACTCAAGCAGATGCCTTCCGCCAGCCGTTAATGAACTTGTCTAAGTATCGGAGAATAACGGGGATTCTGCTTAAAGCTAGGCCCAAATTTGGACCAAGCATATCGAATCTGGGCGAAATTACACCAAATGTGGAACTTCTGGAGCCTTTGAGGCATATATTGCTTTCAAAGGAGGGAGTTAACATGTGGATCGTGTTATTATCGTTTGTCGGTAGTTACGCTTTGTGTGTTCTACTACTTCATTGGTTGTACGGATTGGGCAAGTTGCAATCGGTTCCACCAACGCGCATACTGCTCATTACCAGTAACAATCAACAGCAGATCGAATGGGTTCTTCGTTCTCTATTCTTCAGATCCCAGCTAAGAGGCAAGAATATCCGAACAACAATTGTGGATAAAAGCTCAACAGATGATACCATGAAGATCATTGAGCGACTATCCCGTGAACATCCTCTTGAGATACATCGATTCTCACCAGCAACGCCTCTTGAAGAAGTTATACAAAATTACCCCAAAGATGTCGCAATATTCAAAGTAAACGAATGAATCATACGCTGGTTAATCCTATTGAGTAGGTGGTTTATGCTCGTCAATATGTATGCACTAAAAATAAATGGGCGGCAAACCTGGCACTTTGCTATAGACATACGTGCAGCTGCCCTATTCTGGCTTGAACGCCACTCAGGCAACCTCGAGATGGTGATTCTTGAGCCTGACATTTCGCTTGGACAAGCTATGCTATTGCTAGGCAAGCTGGCTGAGAACACCAGTTCTAGGGATAGTGGACAAGAACGTAAGGCGCATGAAATTAGAGTTCTGAACACTTTCTATCAAGGGCGCAATAAAAGCATGAGGCAGTATAATCGGAACGAGCTGGAGAATCATGTCCAGGGTTTGTGGTATCCAAATGCCCATACATATACAAGTATTGTAAAGGGGTTATCTGGTAGACAACTTTTGTTTGAGGAAGTTCAAGCCTTAGTAGAGCATGTGATGATGGAGGAGGGAAATGAGGGACAAGCAATAACGTTAACCAAAAATGAGCTAAAAGCTTATATTCAATATGCCGATCTACGTGGTGATATCTGCCTACTGAATGGGCTTGAGATGATAACCCGCCGTCAGCTACCCATGTGGTGGCGCAAGCAACACGAATATGTATGCCGAAGGTGTGGGAGTGGCATGAACCACATGCACATTACCCACTGCAGCCTATGTAATGCTTCCTGTGCTTACTGCGAAGCCTGTCTAACCATGGGACGAGTGCGCCATTGTTCCTTGCTTGTGAAGGGGATAGGGGATGTGCAGGGAGTGGGGCAGGTGGAGGGAGTTAGATTACAATCGGAAACACTAGAACAATGGATTCAGCCTTGGGGGCTGAGTCCTGCCCAAGCAGAAGCTGCAAGATCTGGTTTGCAATGGCTAGAGACACAAATTAACCGATCTTGGGATAAAGACAAAGGTACAGATACAGGCAAAGACAGAAGCAACGGCGGAAGCAAAGACAGAAGCAACGACGGAAGCAACGACGGAAGCAAAGACAGAAGCAACGACAGAAGCAACGACAAGAGCAAAGACGGAAGCAAAGACAATGGTGCTGCAGCCTCTCAGTTTTTGATTTGGGCTGTGACGGGAGCGGGGAAAACAGAAATGATTTTCCCCTTCATCGGACATACCCTTGCCCGTGGTGGCAAGGTGCTCATCGCCACGCCCCGCAGGGACGTGGTGCTAGAACTCCGCCCGCGCGTGATGCGGGCGTTCCCGGGCTATGCCGCCGTCGTGCTGTACGGCGGCAGCGAACAACGATGGGATAGCGGCCCCATCGTTATCGCTACAACGCACCAGCTGCTGCGCTATCACGAGGCATTCGACCTCGTGATCATCGATGAGCTGGATGCGTTCCCGTACCACGGCGACCCCATGCTGGAGTTCGCCGCACGCAGAGCGTGCAAGCCAAGTGGCAGCACGCTGCTGTTGTCCGCTACGCCGCCTTCGCAGATGCGGCGTGACACCGTGAGGGGCAAGCTCCCTCACGTGAAAGTCCCAGCGCGGTACCACGGATACCCGCTGCCAGTTCCACGGCAGCTCGCCGTGCCGGCGCTGCCCCAAATGCGCAAGGCGGACGCGTTGCCGTCCGCCCTGCTGGCTGCGCTGCGCGCGTCGCTCGCGCGTGGTGCGCAGCTGTTCGTGTTCGTGCCGAGCATCGCCACGATCGAACCGCTTGTGCACTTGCTTCGCCGCACACTACTCGCAGCTGTCCCGACTGCAGGTTGCAGTATGCCATCAACTGCAGGCTCAGCACCGCTCGTGATCGAAGGCACCTCGTCCAAGGACTCGGACCGGACAGATAAAGTGCAACAGTTTCGTGATGGTCACATTCGCATTCTTGTGACAACCACAATTCTTGAACGGGGCGTCACTGTTCCGAAGACAGATGTTTTTGTCCTTGATGCTAACTCTCGATTATTTGACGAAGCATCACTCGTCCAAATGTCAGGTCGCGCGGGACGCTCTAAGGATGATCCCGAAGGCAGGGTTTATTTTGCCGCTGCAGAGAGAACTAAAGCACAGTCCGGCGCAATCACACAAATACGTAGTATGAATCGTCTAGCTAAGCAGAAGGGCTATTTACACGGCCGGTCTAACGAATTGTGAGGAGCCTCCTTGCTCCTTCACTAAATCTTTGAACAGTGCTTGATTATTCGAAATAACAATATCAATCAAACTGTTCTGGTCGGGCAGAAATAAGCACTATTTTGTCAAAAAAATGAATCAGAAACAAATATCTAGCATGTTATAATAGGGGATAAGTGGGATATTTATGAGTGGTTTATACGAGATTTATAAATGATCTGAACCCAAGGAGGCTACCATTTGTCCAAGCTTGGTTCATGGCTCCGAGACCTGAAGACAGTTTTACGTCCGTCGTCAAAGACATGTGTGCAGTGTAATCAACCAGCTACCTCGCAATCACCAGAATTGCTAGGCTTCTGCCAGACATGCGCGCAGCGTATACCTTGGATTCGCCAAATTCACTGTCCGATTTGTGGGCGTTATGAGGCTTGTTCAGATTGCTTGAGGCGAAGTGATACAAGGTTTGTAAGGAATCGAAGTGCGGTGCAGTATAACTCGGATATGAAGGACATGCTCGCCCGGTATAAATACCGAGGGGACGAGAAACTTTGTGAGACTATGTCGAACATGCTTTGCTATGCATATGTTAGCCTGCAATCGGCGGAGAAACAGCCTTCCTCTAGCAAGAAGCAAGTGTGCCGAGCGCTCACCTTTGTCCCGCTTAGTGAAGAGCGTCTAACAGAGCGTGGGTTTAATCAGGCGGAGCTACTAGCAAGGAAACTAGGGGATAAAGTAAATCTACCTGTCATCGATATCTTGCAGCGGACCCGCCATACCGAGAAGCAGAGTTTCAAGACGAGAAATGAAAGATTACATGATTTGGAAAATATTTTTGTCATGAAAAATACTATTGATAATCACCTGATTTCAGCCGATATACAAATATACGTAGTAGACGACGTCTACACAACGGGTAGTACGCTCCAGCAGTGTGCTAGTACGATTACCAATAGCTTGCCTAGTGCGAAAGTCTATGGTTTAACATGGGCGAGATAATTGTGTTGATGAGGTAATATAAAATGTACAGAAACTATTGATTGCTTGACAGCTCAGTTCAAACCTGCGATAAAAATAATATAAACGTGAACTTAAAGTGTGAAGGGGGAATAAGGATGTCGCTGCAGAATGTTGCGAATTGCCCACAGTGCGGACGTGTTTTTGTAAGAGGTCTTAGAGATGTTTGTCCAGCTTGTCATAAGAAAGTAGAAGACCAATATGATATTTGCTTGGAATATTTAAGAGAACATAATCATTGCACGATCTATGATATGAATGAAGAGACAGGTGTTTCTATTAAACAAATTACGAAATTCATTCGAGAAGGTCGTATTTCAGTAGCCAATTCTCCGAACATGTCGTATGGATGTGAAATTTGTGGAACGCCAATTCGTGAGAGTAATATATGTGATAACTGCAGGGGTAAGCTTGCGAGGGAATATAAGAATGTGCAGGAAGATGAAGCACGTAAACAAAATATATTAAAAACTGAAAACAAGATGCAATTTAAAATTGAAGATCGCTTAAAAGACCGTCGTTAAGGACTTCCATTATAAACCTAAAGTTTCCTATATGTTATGCCGATAATAGTTGTAAATGTTATCGGCTTTTTTATTTCTTAATTATAAATTATGAAGTATACTATAATATTTGCTCGTAAGGAGGAACCTTTGATGAAAATAAATGATATACAGCGAATCGGCGCAATTAATCAATATAGACGTTCAAGCGATAACCAATATGGTAAAGATGCAGCACACAATGCGAAACGTAGAGATCAAGTAGAGATTTCAACCGAAGCGAAGGAACTGCAAGAACTGCAGGGACTTCAAGGAGCAACTAACAAGGAGCGGATTGAAGAACTGAAGCAATCGGTTAGTTCAGGAACTTATCATGTGGATGCAAGACAAATTGCAGAGAAATTGTTTCCTTTTATCAAATGAAATTGATGATGAAGGATCAGGTGAGTAGAAATGTCAATTAATCGAATAGCAGATATATTGGAGAAATTTCTTGAGGTACAGTTGCACCTACTTGAGTTGACGAAAGAAAAGACGCCTGTACTGGTTAATAATAATGTAGAAGCATTAAATATTATCTTAAGTAAAGAAAGAAAACTTGTGACATTGCTCAATCAACTCGATGCTGAACGGATCCAGACAACGGGAGATTATCTAATTTCAAAAGGTTACATTCCTGACCCTCGAGTAAGCATAAGTGATTTAATTAGACTGACATTTAAAGCGGACGATAAATTGATGTTGCAAGATTATCAGGAGAGGTTACTGCGGAATATAGCAGATTTACGCTTAGCAAATGAATTAAATCAACAATTAATACAACAATCCTTGGCGTTTATTGACTACTCTTTGGATTTGCTTATAGAATCACCCGATGAAGATATGATATACCGTAATCCGAATCAACGGAGCAGTATTTCTAGCACAAATTTAATGTTTGATTCGAAGGCCTAATACAAGGAGTGTTAATATGAGATCCACATTTCATGGAATAGAAACAGCCAAACGAAGCCTATTTACACAACAAGCTGCATTGAATACGACCGGTCATAACGTTTCGAACGTGAATACAAAGGGTTATTCAAGGCAGGTGGTGAATATGGCGGCAACAAAGCCACTTGAAGCAATTGGAATGAATCGTTCCACTGCGCCAGGACAGCTAGGTACCGGTGTATATTTCACATCTATTACTCGAGTAAGGGAGAAGTTCCTCGATCAACAGTTTAGAGATGAGAATAAATCACTAGGGAGCTGGCAGATTAGAGCAGATACTTTAGAGAAGATTGAAACAATTTATAACGAACCATCTGATACAGGAATCCGAACAGTAATCGACAATTTTTGGAAGTCATGGACAAGTCTAAGCCAAGATCCTGAGAATGTGACTAGCCGTAAAGTTGTTCGTGAAAATGCGATTGCTTTAACCGATACTTTTAATCAGGTCTCCAAACAGTTAACTGACATGAGATCAGATTTAACCGCTAATATTGACGTGAAGGCATCACAGATCAATACCACTCTTTCAACGATATCTAATTTGAATGGTGAGATTCGACGTATTGAAGGCTTAGGTGATGACGCCAATGATCTTCGTGATCAGCGCGATTTATTGACAGATCAGCTTTCTAACATTATAAGCATTCGAGTGGTCGAAACTTCAGATGGTTATCAGATTTCGATGGGTGGCCAAGGGCTTGTAGACGGAGAGACCGTCACAGCACCTGTTACATCTGACTCACTAAAGGAAGCTTATGATTCAGGTGATTTAAGCAGTGGGGAAGTCCATGGTATGATTTTCTCAAGAGATACTTATGTTGCCGATTACCTTAATCAACTCGATGCACTAGCCAATACGATGGCAAATGGAGAAATTGAAGTTACGCTTCCTGCAGGATCTGTTATACCTGATGGTACAGTGCTTGGTAGTACAACCTATTCTAATGCGCTTGGTAACCGAACACTGACTAGCGATTTGAAAGTTAAGGTTCAAGGTTTAAATGGCCTTCATCAATTGGGCTATACTTTCGATACACCAATATCAAGTGGAGTCCCGTTCTTTACCTCGAAGGACGGAGGCGCCATTACAGCAGCAAGCATGGATTTGAACTCCATCATTAAGAATGATGCAACCAAAATTGCGTCTTCGATGCGAACAGTTGGTACAGGTACGGCAGAAACTACGGTTAAGGGTAATAATACTCTGGCCATGACTGTCTCCCATCTCAAAGATACGTTGTTTACATTTAGTGGACCAGCGTCTGGAGGGGTTACTAGTGGTACTCTTGATGACTTTTTCCGTGCTACAGTAGGTCAACTTGGTGTACAATCCTCCGAAGCAACACGTCAAACCAAGAATCTGCAGACTTTGGTTGATTATGTTGACTCAAGACGTCAGTCTGTGAGTGGCGTATCAATGGATGAAGAAATGTCCAATATGATAAAATTTCAGCATGCGTACTCAGCAGCAGCCCGCTTTATGACCACTATAGATGAAGTTTTGGACAAGTTAATTAATGGTACGGGTACTGTAGGAAGATAAGTAATACATAGATAGATGTAAAGTAAATAATTTGTTTCCTTTAAATAATAGGAGGTGTTTCAGTTGGCATTAAGAATTACACAAGGTATGATGCATTCCCAATTATTAAGAAACATTAATAATAATGTTAGTAAGTTAGATAATTATCAGACCATGCAGTCCACAGGGCGGAAGATCAATAAACCTTCTGATGATGCAGTAGGTATCACATACGCATTACGTTACCGCAGTGAGCTTTCGATGAACGAACAATACCAGAAGAACTTAGATATGGCAGAATCACTGGTAGAACATACAGATACAACACTCGGTCAGATTGGTGATGTAATACTAAGAGTCAAAGAACTTACTGTTCAGGGGTTGAATGGAACGAATGAAGGATCCCCAATGAGTGCTATTGGGAAGGAATTGAGACAACTTTATGATCAGATAGTTACTTTAGGAAATGATCATTTGAATGGAAGATACATATTTAATGGTCAACAAACTGATCAGAAACCATATACCGCGACTACACCGGGTACTGATTCGGCAGACACTTTAGTAACCAACTATAAATTTTCTGCTGGTGTAATGATTCCAATTAATGTGACTGGGAATGAGGTATTTGGTCCTCCTACTGGTTCTGCTGAAGATCAAGGTGACAACCTATTTACGGTAATTAAAGGTTTGGCAGACGCATTCGATGCAAGTGATGCGACGACTGCAAGACCATTATTGGAGAAGTTAGAGCAACGTTTCCAGAAAGTACTGGATGTAAGATCGGATGTAGGAGCAAGAGCTAATCGTATTGAATTACTAAATAATCGGTTACAAGATTTAGATTTGAATTTGAATGAGCTTAGTGGGAAAACGGAAGATGCAGATATGAGTGAAGTCATCATGAATCTCAAGATGGCGGAGAATGTATATCAAGCATCCTTAAGTGCGGGTGCCAAGGTTATTCAACCGAGCTTACTCGATTTTCTAAGATAATATTCATATAAGAGGAGTGAACGATATGGACCGAATACGACTTTCCATTCACCAAACGAATGCATTAATAGGAATGGAAAGCAAGGATTCTACCATTTCCATGCGTTCGCCTCGTGGTGAATTATCAATTGAACAGCCCAAAGCTGAATTGAATATTCAGTCCCCAAGAGGGGAGCTTGTGATTGACTCATCGAAAGCGCTAGATGCACTTGGAATCGGGCCACATTTACGATTTATGAATAATATCTATAGCCAAATGGATAATGTCCTTCTTCAGGCTATTAGTAAAATCGTAGAGGATGGCAACCGGATGGCACAAATTTCGAATCCACGGAATGCATTTGCTGATTTAGCTGGAGATGTTTTTCTTCGTGAGAATCCTGTAAGCTATACGACACAAGCCTCTCCTCTTAATGTAGATATTCAATATTATCCTAATAAACCGACTATTAATGTTGAACAGCATAGGCCGATCATTAACTACACGCCCCATACTCCAGAAATTCAATACAATCCGGGGTTTCTAAATATATATCTTCGTCAGAAAAATTCGATACAGTTCGAAGTGAGTAAGTATAATATGTACGCATAGATCTTTTTTAGTGCTATAGCTGATCAGCTATAGCATTAAACATTCTAAGGGAGGTAAACCATGCTAGAACAATTACATGGCAAGGAAATCAATTTTAAAGGTAGTGTACTTGGTTTCTCAGAGCTAAATAAATTTGAATTGAACGTTATTGATGCAGATACCCCTTATGCATTCCTGCAAAGTATGGAGGATCAGGATGTTGGTTTTTTAGTATCCGTGCCTTTTGCATTTGAGCCGGAATATAGCTTTGAGATTGATGATCATTATAAAGAAACAATAGGAATCAAGAAGCCTGAAGATGTACTGGTACTTTCAATTATTACAATTCAAGAGCCTTTTGAGAATTCGACAATGAATTTATTAGCACCTCTTGTTATAAATGTATCTAATTGCTTAGGTAGTCAAGTTGTATTACCACCAAGATGTCCATATAGTACTAAAGAACCGCTCTTCAAGACAATTTCAATAGAAAGCGGGAAGTAGATATGCTAGTTTTAAGTCGCAAAACAGGACAATCAATTATGATTGGTAATGATATTGAAATCATTATTTCGGCAGTTGATGGGGAACAAGTTAAGATTGGGATCAATGCTCCTAGTTCAATAAATATCTTGCGTAAAGAAATATTTGAAACAGTCCAGCAAAGTAACTTAGAAGCAGTGACGGGTAAATTTAATCTTCAGAAGTTGAGAAAAATACAGAAATAAAGAGAAGTTGGAAGTTGAAGTGATTTAATTTGCAAAAAAGTTTAAAAATAAAATATTTTTTTGAGAAATCTATTATAAATTGAATGTTAACCGCCGATATATTAATTACAGGCCAAGAGCCTATTCCACAAGGATGTGGAAACTCAAATTTCAAGGAGGAAATAACAATGATTATTAATCACAACCTTAATGCAATGAACACTCACCGTGCGATGGGTAACAATACTCTTCAATCCGGTAAAAACATGGAAAAGCTATCTTCAGGTCTTCGTATTAATCGTGCGGCTGACGATGCAGCTGGACTATCCATTTCCGAGAAAATGCGTGGACAGATTCGCGGTTTGGATCAAGCTCAACGAAATGCGCAAGATGGTATCTCCTTAGTACAAACTGCTGAGGGAGCTATGACAGAAATCTCCGATATGCTCGTTCGTATGAAAGAACTATACGTTCAAGATGCGAACGGTACTTACAACGGAACTGATAAGGGTAATATTAAATCAGAGTTAGATCAATTAACTGCTGAAATTGGTCGTATTCAAACGAATACTAAATTCAATGATATTGCATTGTTTGGCGCTGGTACTACTGTTGACATTCAAACAGGCCATGATGCAGCAGACAAATTAACAATCACTCTTGCGACAACTATTGTTCCAGGTGCTAATTTAACAGCTGTATCTGCTTCAATTGATACAGTTTCAACAGCTCGTGCTTCACTTGGTGCATTCCAAAACCGCCTAGAGCATACTGTTAACAACGTTGGAGCAACTTCAGAGAACTTACAAGCTGCTGAGTCACGTGTTCGTGATACGGATATGGCGAAGGAAATGGTTGCTCTTAGCAAGAACAACATTCTACTTCAAGCTTCACAAGCAATGCTTGCTCAAGCGAACCAGAACCCACAAGGTGTTCTACAACTTCTTCGTTAATTTGTTCTTAATCGCGGGCCTTAGATTATTCTAAGGCCTGTTTTTTTATACCTTAATACAACGGTAAAGAGTGTCTTGTATGAAGACTTTGTCACTTGCAATGATTGTTCTGAATGAAGCTGGAAAACTGCGAAGGTGCTTGGACAGCGTATGCTCTTTAGTTGATGAAATCATAGTTGTGGATACCGGTTCAATAGATGAATCCAAACAAGTTGCGCTAAGTTATGGAGCTAAGGTTTATGATTTTACGTGGACTGACAGCTTTGCTGATGCAAGGAACTTTGCTCTGAAGCAATCGACTAGCGATTGGAATCTTGTATTAGACGCGGATGAATATATAAACCAATGATTGTGGCTTAGCTATTAGAGAATTTATAAATTATCAATTTGCAATTGGGAGAGTTACGATTGTGAATAAGGTTATGCATAAATATGGAATTGCTTCCGAGAAGGGTTACGTCTCGAGGATCTTTCCAGCAGGTCTAAAGTATCAGAATCGCATTCATGAACAAATAAATTCGAATCTGCCTCGTTTGAAAGTTCAGGTTGAAGTGCATCATGATGGGTACTTCCAAACTGCTAAGTCGAATCGTAATATTCCATTGCTCAAGCGACAATTGGAGGAAAGCCCTAATGATCCTTATTACTTTTACCAAATTGCGAAAGAGTATAATGGGATAGGAAATTATGAAGAGGCAAATGCATATTACAACAAAGCATATTGTTTACTAACTAAAAGAGAAACCTATGCACCAAATGTGATCGTAGATTATTTATATAACATAGTAGCTAGAGGAAGTTTCCAAGATGGGGTTCTCATTGTTGAAGGTGAACAGCAATATTTACATGACTATCCAGATTTCCACTTTGTATGTGGTGTATTTTATTTAGAGTATATACTCCAAGATATATCGAAGAATGCTCATTTAATGTCTAGAATAGAAGAGTCATATATAAGATGTCTACAGATAGGGGAAACCGAACGATACGATAGCATCGTTGGAAGGGGAAGCTTTGCGTCGTTATTTAATCTAGGAACATACTATGAAGTAACAGGTGCTGTGGGGCGTACTCATGAATGTTATAGGGAAGCAGCTGCGTATGATTATCAGCCAGCACTATTACGATTAAAACATATTTAGTAACTCTCTCTAACTAATCAAATAAGAGTTACCGATAATAATGATAGTATCTTTTATTGGAGCGTGAATTTATGGACGTTGACAAAGTAACAAGAGCAGTGCCGATAAGTCAGCCACTAGCTAGTCAATCACCTATGAGAGAGCATACGCAGTCAAGTGTACCTATTAGAAATATGACTGGACTTAAGCAAGCTGAGCTGCAAGGAACCGTAACAATTAGTGAACAACAACTAGTTAGAGCTATCGATAGAGCAATTAAAAACATGCAAGGACCAACAACAACATTGGAGTTCGCCGTTCATGGTAAGACCAAAGAGATAATGGTGAAAGTAATGAATACGGATACGGGTCAAGTGATTCGTGAAATCCCACCAGAGAAGACTCTTGATTTTGTAGCAAAGTTATGGGAAATGGCAGGAATATTAGTTGACGAAAGAGGATAGGGGGAACTAGTTATGAGAATAAGTGGATTTTCATCTGGTATGGATATTGATTCTATGGTAAAAGAAATGATGACAGCAAGGCGAATTCCAGTAAACGTCTTGGGTCAGAAGAAGCAAGTGCTTGAATGGCAGAGGGAAAGCTATCAAGAACTCAATTTGAAAATATCTAATTTTCGTAACAACAAGTTGTTCAATTATAATAAGACTAGCACGTTTGCACAAGTTAAGTCTAGCTTGTCAGGGGATACTAATGCTGTCACAGCCAAAGCGCTTGGAAATGCCGTTGCCGGTACAATGACTATTAAGGTGATCGATTTAGCCCAATCTGGAAGTAACACTGGTGGCGATATTCGTAAGGCTGGGCAGAGTATTGATATAACTAAAACTTTGATGGATCAGAAGGCTAACTTTTCTGCTACAGGTGAAACCGCAATTACAAGTGCACCGATGTCGTTCAAAATTAACGGCAAAGAAATTAATGTCGATCCAACTACAATGTCGATGAATGATGTTATTGGTGCTATTAATTCCCAGACGGATGTACAAGCTGTATATGACGAGGGAACTGGTAGAGTACTACTCTCAACCAAGAACACGGGTGCAAGTGCAAAGGTTGTGATAACTAATGATACAAAAGGCTTTATGACTAATGTATTTAAGGCAGATCCATTAGGTAAGGATGGTAAAGATGCCAAACTAGAATTAAACGGTGTTGTTACGACACGTTCAAGCAACTCCTTTGCGATTAATGGTGTGGATATTAAGTTGAACGCTGTTAGTACAACCGCTACTACAATCAGTACGAGTAAGGATTTAGATAAGATTGTTGACGATATTAAAGGTTTTATTAATGAGTATAACGATTTAATCAAACTACTTAATGATAAAACACGAGAGACACGTTACCGTGACTATCAGCCATTAACAGATGATCAACGTAAAGATATGAAGGAAAGTGAAATTACCCAGTGGGAAGCGAAAGCTAAAAGTGGACTACTTGCCAGGGATGGGATTTTAACGAAAGCACTTTCTGATATGAGGTTTAGTATAGCTGGTGAGGTAAGTACTACAGGTAATACTAGTATTAAACAGCTTGCCGCATTAGGTATTGAAACTGGTTCATATACTGAATTAGGTAAACTAAACTTAAAAAGTGAAGATAAGTTACGGGAAGCACTTACTACTAATCCTGATGCAGTAATCGCGCTATTTACATCTAATCCGCCACCTACTGTGGTTAATGGTGTTGAAGTTCCTCCCGAGCATAAAAAAGTTGGTATATTCCAGCGGTTATACAATGATCTGAAAGGTGCTTTGGATGGAATTAAAGAGAAGGCAGGGACAAGCGCTTACTCCACTTCCATAAAAGAAAATCTTAATCCAGATAGTATAATGGGAAAAGCAATTAAAGCGTTAACGGATAAAATAAGAACCCAGAATGAAAATTTAAAAATGCTGGAAACTCGTTACTATCGTCAATTTACAGCTATGGAAGTAGCTATGAACAAATTTAACTCTCAATCCAGTTCCTTATCAGGAATGTTACAATGAAAGTAGTGTATAGGAGGAACTAACTAATGCTTCAGGCAAATCCTAATAAATATATGGAAACTGCAATTCAAACCGCTTCTCCAGCTCAATTATTAATAATGCTTTATGATGGTGCTATCCGATCCTGCAGGCAGAGTATTAAATACCTGGAGGAAAAGGATTACGCTAATGTTAATACTAGCCTACTTAAAGCACAGAGTATCGTGAGTGAACTTCGGGTAACATTGGATAATAAATATCCCATATCGCAAGAGTTGCATAGAATCTATGAATATTTCGGTTTCCGGTTAATTCAAGCGAACATCAAGAAAGATCCTAAACAGGTGGAAGAAGTGCTTGAGTATTTTTTGGATTTGAAGGAAGCTTGGGTAACGGCCGCTAAATCTACTGCTAACCAAGGACATAGGGCTAATGGATAACTTAATACAACAATTAGAAGCACTAACGAAAAATGTAGTCATAGGGCTCGAAGATATGAACTATGAAGAGCTTGTCGATTTTATTGAGCAGAGAGAGAAGCAAGTATCCCAGATTCTGTCCATGTCAGAAACCGTATGCAAACCAACTGATTCTCAGAAAAGACAGATTCAACTCATAATGACTCATGATGCTGTCATCCAAAGACGAATGCAGGAATTAAAATTTGAAGCGGAAGCTGGATTACAGAAGATTAATAATAGTAGATTGCAACATGCAGTATATGAAAGAGCATATCTAGCAGAAAGTTTGTTTTTTGATAAAAAAAAATAGTGTACATAATGGGTTGAATAAAGTTCACTTTATCAATCCGTTTTTTTTTTGATGTGTGTCCTTTGGAAAAAAAGCTATTTTTTGTTGTTTAACTATACTGAACAGTGGAAAGTTCTTCATAGCAAAACAACCCTTACAGACGATATGATTTTCAAAGGTTCTTACACCAATAAGGAGATAAAGAGAACTCTACCATAAGTGATGGAGAAGTTTTTGAAAAGTATCTCCCCATTTGCCCTGGTTTTAAGCCATTCCGTGTATTGAATCGTAAGGAGCCTCTGACGGGTTACTGACTACTGGATTCATTTATGTTTCGCAAAGGATTATAATAGAAATTCGGGGCTATACCCATTTTTCTTTTATTTCTCATTCAGCTTATCAGATCAGAGCAATATTAATAATCTGGTCGACCTAGCCGATAGTAGTAAAGAGATCTGAGAAGGTAATTACTCGGAAACCCCATAGAGTTATGCAAAGTGTGGGTTGACATGAATGAATTCCTGCTTACGCAAACTGCAAGAGGAGAAGGTAGCTGTGAACAATCATAAATCCCCGGCAATAACGATTCATACATTGGCTTATAACGTTGAGAAATATATAAATGAATGCGCGGACAGTCTATTAAATCAAACCTTTATTGATTTTGAATGGGTGGTACTCGATAACGGATCGACAGATCAAACAGGAGGAATCCTGGAAGAATATGCACGAAAAGACAGTCGAATAAAACTGTTTAAAAATAAGAGAAACACTTTTATACACAATGAGCCTATAAATCCGGATTTTCAAGAATTTTGCAGAAAACAAGAATTTGATTATTGGTGTTCGTTGGATAGCGACGATTACCTTCATCCTGATTTTTTAAAAGATTTATATACAGCTGCAATAGAACGGAATGCAGATATCGCAATTGGCGGCACTGAACATTTTAGAGACCAGGATCCTTCTCTTCGAGGTAGACGTTGTCCACCGGATTTTTATGCTGCAGAAATTACTGCATTAGGAGATATATTCCCAAATGTTTACGGGAGTTTTAGAACGATGTGGGGTAAGTTAGTTAAATACTCTGTGATACAAAAGCAAGTCGAGTATAGGCTGAAGAACCCTGTTATTCTAAAAAATGCGGGCGATACTTTATTTTCTTTAGATCTATTAAAGTTCTCCAACTCCGTTATTGGTATAAATCGAGTACTTCACTATTACAGAATAAGAAAAAGTTCGTTATACCATACACTAATGGATAGTCAAAGATATTTGGATTATGTAGTTCTTTATCAGGAAAGCAAATTGCTTCTGGAGAACTGGAATCAGCTAAATACTACCAACAAAGAATTTGTGGTTAACGTTTTATATCATTCTTTGATAGATTGTTTGAAGCTTACCATCACTGCTTCATCTGTGGCTGTCAATGACAGGCTGGAAGCGATTGAAATGATGTTATCCGATGAGATAATAAATGAGGTCATTCTTAGGGACGGTTTATCTCAAAAATTGCTTTATGATATGCATCAAATGATGGATTCCATATTTAATCATATTTCAGAGCTTGATATTCCTATTGCAACTACTCACTATATCTATAGATTATTTCTGTCAATTAGAATGGGGAAATCTGTTGAAGGAAACAAACATAACGCGTTTTTACTGTACATATCTGCGCTTAGTGACGAAAAGAACAGAAGTCGATTTGGGCTAATCTTTCTCCAGCAATTTTTTGCTCTTATCGGAAAATCTCATCTGGTTGAACTTGAGAAAAACAATATAAGTAATGAGTATCTAGTATCTAGTCCATTAATACTTCGTGAAGTTGTAAACGGACAAGATAATGGTGAAAAGATAAACGATGCTAAAGAACAAATTGAAATGGCTATATCCACTGAAAATTACGATGAAGCCATAGATATACTGTTAAAGATTCTAGATGAAAGCCCGCTCGACAAAATTGCATTATCTTATAAAATGTTCTTCCTATCCATGAACAGTGATATAACAACACTTGTCGAAACAGCTGTTACATTAACAACGTTTTACCCTGATGACTATACCTCATTAAGTTTCGCAGCTCAAGCTTTTGTCTTCGCAGGTCTTAAAAAGGAAGCAAAAATGATTTATCAAAAAGCATTGAGAGTATGTCCAGACAAAAAACAGCAATCGGAAATTATAAAGGAACTAGAAGCGATATAAGAATAGGCAGGTGAGAGAGCATGAAGGTAGTAATTCTTGCTGGGGGATATGGAACGAGAATAAGTGAAGAAAGTCATTTGCGACCTAAGCCGATGGTCGAAGTTGGGGAGAAACCGATCCTGTGGCACATTATGAAGATATATAGTTATTATGGATATAACGATTTTATTATCTGCCTCGGGTATAAAGGAAATGTAATTAAGGATTTTTTTGCTGACTATTATCTTCATGAGTCGGATATAACCTTTGACTTCACTAGTAATAATAAATTGACGATCCATAATAATGTATCTGAGCCATGGCGAGTAACATTGGTAGATACGGGGCTGGATACGATGACTGGAGGAAGAATAAGGAGAATAAAGAAATACCTGAGTAATGAACGATTTATGCTGACGTATGGTGATGGAGTTTCGAACGTAGATATCAAGGAGTTGGAAAAATACCATATCCAATCGGACGGGTATCTTACGTTAACTGCCGTTCAACCTGGCGGGCGCTTCGGGGTGCTGGATATTGATGATTCATCTAATCAGGTGAAAAGATTTATAGAAAAGTCTAAAGAGGATGGCGGTTGGATTAATGGAGGCTTCATGGTCGTCGAACCGCAAGTATTGGATCTTATCGAGGGTGATGAAACCGTCTTTGAAACCATCACTATGGAAAAAATAGTACTTCAAGATAGATTGAACGCCTATAAACATCACGGGTTTTGGCAGTGTATGGATAATGTTCGAGACAGAACGGTACTAGAAAAGCTTTGGAGAGAAAACAAGGCGCCATGGAAGTTGTGGGAGTAGTATCATAAATTGTACAAGAGGAGCGGTGAGCCATGAATATAATCCCTAAAATCACATCAGAGGATATGGAGTTTATTTATCGTTCCTTATCTCGTGAAGACTTGCAGAATCTGCATGGCAGTTCCATCTTGGTTACTGGCTATGCGGGGTCGATAGGTTACTCCTTATTGCACTTTCTTTTCGAGTATGGAAGGAAGTTGGGCATTAAAAAGGTGTTCGGCATTGATAATTATATGTTCGGTAAGCCGAAGTGGATCGAGCGTATTTCGCAAGATCGACTTTTTGATTTACGGGAATGCGATGTGATCACTTGCGATTTCGATTTTGCTGAAAGCGCAAATTTGATTTTTCATATGGCGTCACTAGCATCGCCCGTTTACTATCGCTTGCATCCTATCGAGACGATTGATGCCGATGTAACTGGGTTACGCCGTATGCTCGATTTCTATAAGCAAAAGCAGTTGAAAGGTTTTCTGTTTTATTCGAGTAGTGAAATCTACGGAGATCCACATCCTATCCAAATTCCTACCCCGGAATCTTATTGGGGGAATGTAAACACCTGTGGACCAAGAGCATGTTATGACGAGTCCAAGCGTTTCGGAGAAACGTTGTGTTATAACTTTTCTCGACAATATGGTATGCCGATAACCATCGTGCGGCCTTTTAATAATTATGGCCCAGGGATGCGAATTAATGACCAAAGGGTGGTAGCTGATTTTGCCAAAGCAGTGATAGACCATAATGATATTGTCATTTTCTCTGATGGTAAACCGACCCGTACCTTTGACTACATACCTGATGCGATGGTCGGTTATTTGAAATGTGCTTTATACGGCAAGTTTGATGTCTTTAATATCGGGTCTGATCACCAAGAATTGACCATCATGCAGCTGGCAGAGTTTTATCGCAAGATTGCCAAAGAACTGTTTAATTATGACGGGAACATTGTGTTTAGAACACATGAGGACAAAGAATATTTGACCGACAACCCGAATCGCCGTTGCCCGGATATTACAAAAGCCCGAATTTTACTTCAGTATAAGCCCCAGATTCAAATCGAGGAAGGAATTAGAAGATACTTAGAATATTTGAGAGAATGCGACAGGAGTGAATTCGAGTGGTAGAACAGTTTTCTGTTGATTATCTGACCAAAGAGGCTAATCAGATCCAGTTGTTAAAGCAAATTAGTTTAGGGGCAGGGAGTAAGGGATCCCAACCTATTGTTCTATTTGGTTCAGGTACAATAGGAAAATTATATTTGAAGCACATTAAGACAATAAATCCTTCAATGGAGGTTGTTTTCTGTGATAACAGTCCATCGAAGTGGGGAACATCAGTAGAAGGAAGTCCAGTGATTAGTTTCAATGAGCTGAAAACCCATTATCGCGATAGTTATATTATTATAACTTCTTTGGATTACTATGATGAAATTTCACTCCAATTAAAAGAGAATCATTTAAATTCTGTTTTAGATACAGGGGTACATTATGCTCTTTGGGATTCTGGAAATATATTAGGGTTATTCGAGAACTTTGTTTCATTGATCCAAAAGAATATTAATCAGTTTCAAACCGTATATAGCTTATTATCTGATGAGTTATCGAAACAGATTTTTCTCGATAGAATAAACCATTGTATTACAGCAAGCTCTAAATATCTGACTCCGCTGAAAAGTGAGCATCCGCAATACTTTGATGCCGATATTATCAAACTTTCAGATGAAGAAATTTTTATAGACGGTGGCGCATACATTGGCGATACGGTAGAAGAATTCATGAAACAAACAAATGGTAAATTCAATAGAATATACGCATTTGAACCAGAAGAGAGCAAGTATAAGGAGTTTAATCAGATTAGCAAGGGGCATGAGCGCATTGAGTTACTACCATATGGATTGTGGAGCAAACGAGAAGTTCTTCGTTTTAATTCGCAAAACAATTATGCAAGTAATATAGATGAAAGTGGAAATACAGAAATTCCGGTTATTTCGATTGATGAAGTTCTTAATGGCGATCCCGTTACATTTATAAAGATGGATATTGAAGGGGCGGAGCTTGAGGCATTAAAGGGGGCATCGACGACAATAAGGAAGTATAAGCCAATACTTGCAATCTGTATATACCATAAACCTTTGGATATCGTAGAAATTCCAATGTATATAAAAGAGTTAGTTCCTGAATATAAAATTTATATTAGACATTACGGCGTTAATTTATACGAGACAGTGTGTTACGCAGTGGCTAAGTAATACAAGGGAAGAGGGGTAGCGCTAATGCCTTATACAGATTCTTTGGTCTCGGTTATTATACCGGTTTATAATGGTTCAAATTATCTGCGAGATGCGATTGACAGCGTCTTGCTGCAGACCTATCCTAACATTGAGATCATTGTTGTTAACGACGGTTCGAATGATAACGGAATGACGGAAGAAGTTGCTTTAGGATATGGAGATCGAATTCGGTACTTTCATAAAGAAAACGGTGGCGTTGGCAGTGCTTTAAACCTAGGAATCGAAAAGATGAAAGGTGACTATTTTTCATGGTTAAGTCATGACGACTTGTATTTGCCGCAGAAAATAGACTCTCAAATGCGTCTTTTAGAAAATTATTCGAATAAAACGCTCATTGTTACCGGCGGGTATACAGTTGTAGATGAGTTAAAAAACTTCCAATATGATGTGAATCCGCTTGCCTTGTTCGAAAGGGAAAAGCTAGAAGCGTTTCCACTGTTCGCGTTGTTACGAGGCGCTATTCATGGTTGTTCTATTCTGATTCACAAAAGTTACTTTGAGAGAGTAGGGATGTTCCGTACGGATTTGCCGACTACTCAGGATTATGAGTTTTTCTTCAGACTACTTAGAGGGGAAAAAATAATATTCCAGGACGGACTATATGTTCTTTCCAGACAACATGAGGAACAGGGTAGCAAACGCATTAAATCGCATGTTCAGGAATGTAACCGCTTATGGATTGGATTCATGGATATGCTTTCAAATGAGGAAAAGACAAGCATGGAAGGTTCACCGTATTTATTTTATAAAAATACATGGACATTTTTAAAAACAGAGAGACCTTATTATCGTGATGCTGTCGAATATGCTAAAAAGTGTGCACTTTTAGAAGCGAGTCATGAACTTTCGCATCAAGAAGACGATGAGGCAGATCGCGAAATAAGTGATTTTTTGAATGAAATTGGTTAGTTAGGGATGGGGTGATGCTTTGTTTAAGGATAAAACGTTATTAATCACTGGTGGCACGGGTTCTTTCGGCAATGCCGTACTTCGGCGATTTTTAGATACGGATATCAAAGAAATTCGAATTTTCTCCCGTGATGAGAAAAAGCAAGACGACATGCGTAATGAGTTTATAAATTCTAAGATCAAGTTCTTTATTGGGGATGTACGAGAACGTTCTAGTTTGAATTCAGCAATGTTTGGAGTTGATTATGTATTTCACGCTGCTGCTTTAAAGCAGGTTCCGTCATGTGAATTTTTTCCGCTGGAGGCTGTCCGAACGAATGTAATGGGGACAGAGAATGTGCTTGAGGCTGCAATTGCGAATGAAGTTGAAAAAATAATTTGTTTGTCTACGGATAAGGCGGTATACCCGATTAATGCAATGGGAATGTCAAAAGCATTGATGGAAAAGCTCGCAGTTTCGAAATCGCGAATGGACGGAAGCAAGGGTACAATTGTCACTGTGACCAGATATGGTAATGTCATGGCGTCAAGAGGGTCGGTAATTCCGATGTTTGTTAAGCAAATTAAGTCTAAAGCACCAATTACAATTACTGATCCTGAAATGACCCGCTTTATGATGTCTCTTGATGAAGCCGTTGACCTCGTCCTGTTTGCTTTTAAACATGCGAAAGGCGGAGAGGTTTTTGTGCAAAAAGCTCCGGCAACGACAATTGGTGATCTTGCCCTGGCGCTAAAGACCATTTTTGAATCGAATACACCTATCGAATATATCGGAACAAGACATGGAGAAAAGTTGCATGAAACGTTACTGACAAGAGAGGAATGTGTCAAAGCGATAGAGTTTGATAATTACTTCATGGTACCATTGGATGATCGTGATCTGAATTACGGAAAATACTTTGTTCAAGGTCAACCAAAGGTTTCGGAAGCAGAAGATTATAATTCACACAACACTCGACGCTTAAACACTTCTGAACTAGCCGATTTACTGCTTTCGCTGCCATATATTCGAAATGAATTACAATCTTCGTTATATAGTGAGGGCATTTAGTATGAAGGTTATGACGATTGTAGGAACTCGCCCAGAAATTATTAAGTTGAGTTGTGTGATCGAGGAATTAGACAAGTTTACGGATCATATTCTCGTTCACACGGGGCAAAATTATGACTATGAACTAAACGGTATTTTTTTTGAGGAAATGGGTATTCGAAAACCTGATATTTACCTAGAAGCTGCCGGAAGTACAGCTTCCGAAACGATCGCGAACGTAATTATCAAGTCCGATGAGCTGTTTAAACAACACAATCCGGATGCTGTGTTGTTATATGGGGATACGAATTCTTGCTTGGCAGTAATTTCGGCGAAAAGAAACAAAATACCAATATTTCATATGGAAGCTGGAAACAGATGCTTTGATCAGCGTGTTCCTGAAGAAATCAATCGGAAAATTGTCGATCATCTCAGTGACGTGAATTTGACATTGACGGAACATGCACGCAGATATTTGATTTCAGAGGGGCTGCCCCCGGAGTTAATAATAAAGACGGGATCGAGCATGAAAGAAGTATTCGCTCGTCAATCTGAGAAAATTCGTCAGAGCACCGTGCTGGAGGCTTTAGATCTATCTTATAGAGACTATTTTGTCGTGAGCGCACACCGTGAGGAAAACATTGATTCCCCCCGTAATTTCAACGATTTGATTGAAACGTTAAACGGTATTGCTGAGACATATCAGAAACGTATCATTGTTTCAACGCATCCGAGAACGAGAAAGCTGCTTGATCAGCTCGGCCTATCTTTTAATGAACGAATTCAGTTCTTAAAGCCGTTAGGTTTTGCTGATTATATCCATTTACAACAACATGCATACTGTGTCATTTCTGATAGCGGTACAATTTCGGAGGAAGCATCAATTTTGCAGTTTCCAGCGATTACGATTCGTCAAGCGCATGAACGTCCGGAAGGTATGGATGAAGGAACGCTCGTAATGAGTGGTTTAAAGCTGAAAGATGTACTTTTATCGATAAATATCGTTGTTTCACAATATACGGAGAACCCCAATTTTCCGAATATCATCTGTGACTATGACACGGATTATGTATCAAAAAAAGTGGTAAGAATTATCATGAGTTACACGAACTATATCAATCGAACAGTTTGGAAAACTGAAAAATAAATGGTGGTTGAACGTATGAATCGCATAGTCATTCTTGGAGCTACAGGTATGGCAGGGCATGTAATTTCTCTATACTTAGAAGAGCGAGGATACGAGGTTTTTCGTGCATCGCGAAGCATCACACCGTCCCAAACCGCGAGACGAATTGATGCAACCGACTTTCCATCGCTTCTTGATTGGCTGGATGAAGTCCAGCCTTTAATTGTCATTAACGCAATTGGACTTTTACAAAAAGAGTCTGATGCACGGCCAGATCTAGCGGTTTTGATCAATTCTTACTTGCCGCATTTACTTGAACAGCATTATTCAAGTACAAAGACAAGATTGATTCACTTAAGTACAGATTGCGTGTTTTCTGGAATAACTGGAGGATACAGCGAAAATTCATTTCCCGACGGGCAGACAATATACGATCGCTCCAAAGCGCTAGGTGAAGTAGTCAATTCGAAAGATCTTACTTTTCGAGTGTCGATTGTCGGGCCGGATATTGATCCGAACGGCACAGGATTATTTCATTGGTTTATGAAGCAATATGGGGAAATTCGTGGATTTACAAAAGCGATTTGGAATGGCGTAACGACGATCGAGCTTTCCAAGGCGATTGATGCAGCGATTCAACAAAACTTAACCGGACTCTATCATCTCACGCCGGATGAAATAATAAATAAACATGATCTGATTCAATTGTTTAAAACCGAATTTTTGAAACGAGATGTTCAAATTGTTCCTTTTGACGGATTTGTCACGGACAAGAGCCTCATTAATACAAGGACAGACTTTGTGTATCAAATTCCCTCTTATCGCCAAATGGTATATGAGTTGGCTATGTGGATACGTGATCACAAAGAATTATATGACTATACGATAGGGAGAGATGATGAGTGATAGAAGAGTTTTCGATCGATCAGCTGGCTAAAGAGCCAAATCAGATACAATTATTATTGCAGGTAATTTCGGATACCTTGAGTAGGGAATTAAAACCTATTGTGCTTTTTGGATCAGGAACAATAGGAAGAAATTACTTGAAGTACTTGAAAACAATAAATATTCCTATGGAGATTATTTTCTGTGATAACAATCCAGCGAAGTGGGGAACGTCGTTGGAAGGTGTACCAATTATCAGCTTTAACGAGTTGAAAACCAATTATCTCGACAGTTATATTATTATCTGTTCATTCGATTTTTATGAAGAAATTTCCCTGCAATTAAAGGACAACGATTTAAAATGTATTTTAGATCCTCGAATCCATTATGTAATTTTAGAAAGTCAGGAAACATTGGATTTCTTTAATTATGTTCCATTAATTGAAAAGAGCGAAAAACTGTTTCAAAATGCTTATAACTTGTTGGCTGACGAGACATCAAAGCAAATTTTTTGTGATAGAATCAATTATTGCATAACGGCTAGTTCTAAATATCTAACTCCATTGAGAAGCGTGTCCCCGCAATATTTTGCACCTAATCTTATTAAGCTAACTGATGAGGAAGTCTTTATCGATGGCGGTGCATTTACTGGAGATACGATTGTGGAATTCTTAAAACAAACTAAAGGGAATTTCAAAAAGATATATGCCTTTGAACCTGAGGAGAGCAAGCATAATGAGTTTAAAGAACTGACTGCAGGCCATAAGCATATTGATCTTCTACCATATGGTCTTTGGAGTAAAAATGATATGCTGCGTTTTAACGCGAATAATGATCTTACTAGTTCATTCGGGAAAGACGGAAATACAAAAGTCCAAGTAATTTCAATCGATGAGTTTTTAAATGGGCGTCCGGTTACATTTATCAAAATGGACATTGAGAGTGCTGAACTTGAGGCACTCAAGGGGGCGGAGATGTCTATTAGAAAATATAAGCCTAAGCTCGCCATCTGTGTATATCACAAGCCGCTTGATATTGTAGAAATCCCAATGTATTTAAAGGAACTTGTTCCGGAGTACAAATTCTATTTCAGACATTACAGCAATAATTTAAGTGAGACTGTGTGTTATGCTGTAGCAGAATAAGAAGTTATATGTTAAATGGGTTGTAATACTCTAATGATTGATAAGCCACAAAGGGTCCTATTTGTCAATGGATTGCCGATTGACAAAGGTGGAATAGAAACGTCGATTATAGAGATTTACAGAAAGGTAGATCATAAGCAGGTTTTAATCGACTTTGTTGTGAGGAAGCCCCAGCAAGGATATTTTCACAATGGAATTGAGAGCTACGGCGGAAGAATATCTAATTTATTTGTGCACACTCAATCGAACATCTTGGAAAACAGAAACATAAATGGTAGTTGAACGTATGAATCGCATAGTCGTTCTTCTTGGAGCTACAGGTATGGCAGGGCATGTCATTTCTTTATACTTAGAAGAGCGAGGATGTAAGATTTTTCGTGCATCGCGAAGCATCACACTGTCTGAAACTTCGAGACGAATTGATGCAACTGACTTTCCATCGCTTCTTGATTGGTTGGATCAAGTTCAGCCATTAATTGTTATTAATGCAATTCGGCTTTTACAAAAAGAGTCTAATGCACGGCCGGATTTAGCGGTTTTGATCAATTCTTACTTGCCGCATTTACTTGAGCAGCATTATTAAGGTACAAAGACAAGATTGATTACAGATTGCGTGTTTTCTGGAGCAACTGGAGGATACAGAGAAAGTTCTCTTCCGGACGGGCAGACACTGTATGGTCGCTCCAAAGCGCTAGGTGAAGTAATCAATTCGAAACATCTTACTTTTCGATGCGATTATCGGTGCTGGCATTAACCCGAACGCTACAGGACTATTTCATTGGTTTATGAAGCAATATGGGGAAATTCGTGGATTTACTAAAGCGCTTTGGAATGGCGTGACGACGATTGAGCTTTCCAAGGCGATTGATGCAGCGATTCAACAAAACTTAACTGGACTCTATCATCTCACGCCGGATGAAATCATAAATAAACACACGATTTGATTCAATTGTTTAAATCCGAATTTTTGAAACGAGATGTTCAAATTGTTCCTTATGACGAATTTGTCAAGGACAAGAGCCTTATTAATACAAGGACAGACTCTTTGTGTATCAAATTCCCTCTTATCGCCAAATGGTATATGAGATGGCTATTTGGATACGTGATCACAAGGAGTTATATGATTATGCGATAGGGAGTGATATTGAGTGATAGAAGAGTTTCCGATCGATCAGCTGACCAAAGAGCCAAATCAGATACAATTATTACTGCAGGTATGTTCTGAAGCCTTGAGCAGGGAATTCAAACCTATTGTGCTTTTTGGATCAGGAACAATAGGAAGGTTTTACTTGAAGTACTTGAAAACAATGAATAATCCTATAGAGATTATTTTCTGTGACAACAATCCAGTGAAGTGGGGAACATCAGTAGAAGGTGTACCGATTATCAGCTTTAACGAGCTGAAAACCAATTATCACGACAGTTATATTATCATATCTTCATTCGAATATTACGATGAAATTTCCTTACTATTAAAGGACAACAATTTATTTAGTATTTTGGACCCTCGAATCCATTATGTTCTTTTAGACACTCAGAATACATTGGATTTATTTAAAGATTATGTTCCATTAATTAAAAATAACAACAAACAGTTTCAAGCTGCTTACAACTTGTTAGCTGATGAGTTATCGAAACAAATTTTTTATGATAGAATCAACTATTGCTTGACAGCCAGTTCTAAATATCTAACTCCATTGAAAAGCCGATCCCCGCAATATTTTGCTCCTGATATTATTAAGCTTTCTGATGAGGAAGTTTTTATTGATGGGGGCGCATTTACCGGAGATACAATTGAAGAATTCTTAATACAAACAAAAGGGAATTTCAAAAAAATATATGCCTTTGAACCTGAGGTGAGCAAGCATAATAAATTTAAAGAACTGACTGCAGGTCATGAGCATATTGAGCTTCTGCCGTATGGTCTTTGGAGTAAAAAAGATGTACTGCGTTTTCACTCATACGATGATATTACTAGCCTAGTTGGGAAAGACGGAAATATAGAAATTCCAGTAATCTCAATTGATGAGTTTTTAAAAGGGCGTCCGGTTACATTTATCAAAATGGACATTGAGGGAGTTGAACTTGAGGCACTCAAGGGTGCAGAGATGTCTATTAGAAAATATAAACCTAAGCTTGCCATTTGTGTTTATCACAAGCCGCTTGATATTGTAGAAATTCCAATGTATTTAAAGGAACTTGTTCCAGAGTATAAATTTTATTTCAGGCATTACAGCATTAATATATGCGAGACTGTGTGTTATGCAGTAGCAGAATAAGAAGTAATATGTGAAATGAGGTGTTCTGCTCTCATGGGGGATATGCCACAAAGGGTGCTATTTGTCAATGGATTGCCGATTGATAAAGGTGGAATAGAAACGTCGATTATAGAGGTTTACAGAGGGATTGACCGTAAGCAAGTTGTAATTGACTTCGTTGTGAGGAAGCCCCAGCAAGGATATTTTCACAATGAAATTGAAAACTTCGGGGGAAGGATATTTAATTTATTTGAGCATACCAAGCACAAAGGTAATAAAAAGTGGAATTTTTTTATGGATTTACACTCGATTGTTAGCTTTTACCGAATCCTTAAAAATGATGGCCCTTTTTGTGCTGTACATATAGCCCATCCGTTGCTAGATGGATTTGTTATGATTGCTGCTAAACTGGCCGGTGTTCCAGTTAGAATTGCACATAGCAATTATATTGGAGTCGATGATAAGAAGCGTCCTAATTGGAGCAGGAGACTAACAAGGAAGTTAAGATTATATTTATGCAAAAAATTTGCTACCCATTTATGGGGATGCTCGAAAGCTGCGAGTGAATTTCAATTCGGCAAAAACTTACTTGGGGATGATCGGTTGGAGGTTGTTCCATGTCCAGTGGATCTTCATAAATTTATGGATAAATCCCTTGGGAAAACAGAAGTATGCGAGCAACTTAATATTCGTTCGGATCGGATTAACTTAATCAATGTAGGTAGGTATGTGCCGCAAAAAAATCAATTGTTTCTTGTGGCTTTCTTTGCGGAAATGATAAAAAAAAGAACGGATCTGCAATTAATTCTAGTAGGGCTCGGGCCACTTGAGAATGAGATCAGACATCGCATAGAAGAACTTGGTATTGAGGATTATGTTACGATGCTTGATGGCAATATCTCTATTTCCCTTGCTTTGGCAACATCTAATTATTTTATTTTACCATCGATTTCTGAAGGATTGGGGATTGTGTTGCTTGAAGCGCAAGCATCCGGTCTCCCATGTTTCGCATCTGATACTTGTCCACCTGAGCCGAATATGGGGCTCGTTGATTATTTGCCTCTTGAGGAAGATACAATGTACTGGGCAGATTATATTCTATCGAAATTAAGTCAATCAAGTCAAGATGAGAGACAGCTGGACATTAGTCGACTGATGGAGTTTGATATTTCTTGTGTAGCTCCTCGGATGCAAAATGTTTACCTCTATGGCACTAGATATGATCAGATTATAGAAGACAAAGTTCATTAGTGGAGGATAAATAGCGTGAAATATTCCGTAAGTGTATTTGGACTTGGCTTTGTGGGGCTTACGACCGCACTCGCTTTTGCAGAGAAAAATTATACAGTGTATGGTTTTGATATAGATAAGAAGAGGACAAGTCAGCTAAAAGCAGGACAGTTACCCTTTTTGGAGCTAGGACTAGATCAAGCGCTTATACGACATATCAACAACAAGTTTATCGTGACAGATAATGCGGAAGATGCGGTGAAGAATAGCGACTTTGTCTTCTTGTGTGTAGGAACACCCAGTGGGGAAGGGGGAGAGGCAGATCTTTCATATATCTTTAGTGCAATTGAAATGTTTTCTTCTGTATTACATGATGGTAAGCATCGTGTACTCGTTATCAAGTCTACAGTTCCGCCTTCAACTACGTCGGAGCGAGTCATCCCATATTTGAAGAAAATAGGGTTATCCCCTGGCGATATGTTTAGTTTGGCCAATAACCCCGAATTCCTAAGGGAGGGAAAGTGTTGGGAGGATGCCATGCATGCCGATCGAATCGTTTGTGGGGTTGAGGATCGCAAGGGAGAAGACATGCTCCGATCACTATATAGCGATTTTAATGCTCCGTTTTTTAACGTATCCCTTAACACGGGCGAGTTTATAAAGTATTTATCCAATACTTTGCTTGCGACGATGATAAGCTATTCAAACGAAATGTCTAAAATAGCAGAAGCAATAGGGAATGTTCAAATTAAAGAGGCTTTTGAAATATTGCATATGGATCGCCGATGGGGTGGAAGCAATATGGCCTCTTATGTTTTTCCCGGATGTGGATATGGCGGTTATTGTTTGCCTAAAGATACACAAGCGATGTATGCGGCGTCCGTTACGAAGGGATATGAGCCCATGATCCTTAAGGATGTCATTACTATAAATGAATCGATGCCAGAGTTTATGGCAAATAAGGTTATGCGCGTTGTAAACCCATCCGAAACATTGGGGATATTAGGGTTATCATTCAAACCAGGTTCAGATGATGTACGAGATAGCTCATCTGCTAAAATTATTAAGCTCCTGTTAGCGGCAGGATATAAGAACCTCATAGCTTACGATCCTGTCGCAAATGGGGCTTTTGACGGGCAGTATCATTTTAGTGAAGTCGAATATTGCGAAAGCTTGCAAAATATATGCGAGAAATCTGATGCACTTGTCCTTATTACCGCATGGCAAGAGTTTGCTGGCATTGATAAGAAATATCCCGGCAAACCAATTATAGATTGTCGATACTTTTTGTGAGGTGATATGATGCCGCTCTTAAGTATAATTATTCCAGTTCATAACGTCGAAGATTATTTGGATGAGTGTCTTCTTAGTATAATGAATCAAACCTTTAGAGACTACGAGATTATTTTGATTAATGATGCGTCGAAGGATAATAGTGGTAAGATCTGTGATGAATATGCTTTAAAGTATGATAATATCAAGGTTATTCATCTGGATGTGAATGTATTTTGTGGAGGTGCTCGCAATGTGGGTTTGCAACATGCAACGGGACAATATATCCACTTTTGCGATAGTGATGATTACTATGTGAAAGGGAGCTTGTCACGCATCTCTGATATTTTGATTGAATGCTCCCCGACAGTTCTAATTGGACAGTTTAAATGCATGCCTGAGAAGGGTGCCTTTTTTTCTAATGACATTTCTCTTGATCCAGAGGTTTTTAAACAAACAGATGCAGATCAAGTTGTAAACTATCTCTTCAAGATACCGTCCCTGCTAACAACGACATGGAGATTCATTGTGAAACGAGAGTTCTTAATCTCCGAGAAGCTTACTTTCATTGAGGGTTACTTTGCGGAAGATGAGGAATGGAGTCCCAAAGTATTATGTAGTGCGGATAGTTTTGCATTGTGTTCAGAGCCATTTTATTGTTATAGGCCTCGATCCAGTGGGTCCGCCACTGCTACGAAAACATATTTGCACAGTAAATCCCAGCTTCTGGTTGCAATGAATTTATTGCGCTTCTTATCTGAGAAAAAGTATGACGGGGATCGTAGAGATTTTATTCTTACACGTGTTAAGTTTTTATTAGGGTTGTTTGCAACTCGCTGCGACACCTTCGACAAAAATCAAATGCATGAGTTGGCTTATATAATTGAGAGTAATAAGGATATTCTTTCGGTACCAGGAGAGATTTCAGAAATTGATGAATTAGTTAGTTTTATCAGCCGATATGGATCATATATGGGGTTATGTCTGTACCGTACATACGTAGTGGAAAACACGCTTGAACTGGTGTTCGGAAAAGAGGACAAGAATATTTATATTTTCCCCACTGGATATAACGGCGAGGGCACTGCAAGAATGCTGCTTAATGCGGGATACAATGTAAAAGGGTTCCTTGATAACAGCCCAGTTAAAAATGACTGCCTTGTGGATGGTTTGCTGGTAAGTTATCCTTCCGTTCTTAAAGAAAATCAGAAGGATAAATTAAGTCAAATTTATGTGATCGTATCCATTCAACGGAGGGATACGATCCTTCTTCTGATGGAGCAACTAAGGGAACTTGGACTGGACGATTCTCAATTTACAGCTAGAATCTACTAAGCAATAGTTGCGGGGTGAGCTTAAGTGAACATCGAAATACCCAAAATTACGGTTATCATGTTAACCTATAACAGAAAAGAATATTTGAATCGTTCAATTGAAAGTGTTCTCACACAAACATATCGAGACTTCGACTTCATCATCATTAACAATGGTTCAACCGATGGCAGCGATGAGGTGCTCAAGCAATATGCACGGGAAGATCATCGAATTAAACTTATACACATTCCGGATAATCGTGGTGCTGCAGTGCAGCGGAGTAAAGGTGTCGACTTAGCCCGGACCGAATTTTTAACATTTGTTGACGATGATGATTACTGTGAGCCGTACTTGCTAGACTTTTTATGGAATTTAGCCAACGAACATCAGGCGGACATATCGATGTGCGGAAGCTGGAATGATTTTCACGGTAGACTGGAGCCTTATTTTATATTTGACGAACTTCTGGTTCTAGATAAAGTACAAGGCCTTAATGAGCTCTTGAAGAGAGAAAAATATAATGTGGCACCTCCGACGAAATTATTTCGGAAATCCATATTTGACGGTATACGCTTCAAAGAGAATGTACGAGTCGACGACATACATGTCATTTACAAAATATTTGCTAATGCAACTACTGTAGTCGCACAAGGTGTGCCCTTGTATCGCTTTACAAAGCATGGTGGGAATATGACTTCTTTTATTTATGACTCTAGTCTTTCACCAACGATTCTAGAGGAATATCTTTCTGCCTTTCGAGAGAGAACGGAATATTTATCAAAGAAAGTGCCGGAAATTGCACCAAGAGTAAAATATTCTGAACTATCTTATATGATCTCAATGTGTGACAAGATCATTCGGAACCGCATTACCGATTGTTCACCCTTGTATCATAGAATGGTTGAAACATTATATCAAAATTATGATGAGTTGAACTGCAGTGCTTTCTTAACGGAAAGAGAAAAGGATATTTTACAACGAGTTACGACTAACAAGGTGAAGTAGGAGCATTTTGCAGACAGTAGAAAAACCACCTAAGTAGCAAACTGGCGTCGGTACTGAACAGGCGTCAGTTTTTTAATTTCCTTTTCGGTCGACTTGCAGTAGAACAAGAGATTAAGTGGATATCATTCAGATATTTTATTGTACGGGCTTCATGGTTGTATGGGGTGTGGGGTTCAAATTTTGTTAAGACAATGTTGCGAATAGCCGCAGAACGTAATACCATAAAGGTTGTAAATGATCAGGTCTTTGTTTTCTTATTTAGATGAACAATCAAACATTATTTCTTGAATAGGGGAAACAGATAATGAATAACAAATTTGCATTAGCACCGGAGTATATGAAGCAATTTCAATGTATCGGTGCAGAATGTGATGATACTTGCTGTGCAGCTTGGAGAATTACAATAGATAAAACAACTTATGATAAATACCAAAATGTCACAGCAGTGAAACTAGTAGATCAGCTAAGAGATAGCGTGACATTAATGGAAAGTGATCAAAGAAATGAACTTGTCTATGCCAGAATGAGTTTAGACCCTAAATTAGGCACATGTACGATGTTAGAGAATGGACTATGCAGTATTCAAGCTGAACTTGGAGAATCCTATTTATCTAAGACCTGTGCAACCTATCCGCGTAGAATTCATTACGTGGATGAACTGCAGGAGATCTCAACAGAAATTTCATGTCCAGCATCTGCTCGATTAGCTCTGTTAAATCCAAGTGGAATCCAGTTTATTGAAATGGATGGAGTAACAGGTGAAAACCTGCATATGGGGAGATTGAAGGTTAGGGATATAGAAGCTAATAATATTAAAGCTTATTTTTGGAATATGAGAGTAGCCATAATCAACATTTTGCAGAACCGTAGCTTTTCAGTTCCTCATCGACTGATTATTGTTGGACTTTTATTAGAGCGTATTCAGGAGCTCGTGGTTCGGGAGTCCTTCAATGAAATTGATGCCGAAATTGAAGCTTACATGCAGTATTATAAGTCTGACACTGAGCTTGCAGACTACAATTCTTTCCCATCGGACAATATGTTTCAATTGAATTTTCTTAACAAGCTTATCATTGATTTTACCGATACATACATTGCACAACCCAAATATAAGGAGTGTATAGAGGACTATTTAAGCGGAATGAGTATGACCAATGACCCTTCAGCTGAGAGTATCCTTGCTCATTTTGAAAAGAGTATTCAAACTTATTACAAGCCATTTATGAAAAATAACGAATATATTTTAGAAAACTACTTGGTCAACTATGTATTTTCTCATCTCTTCCCTTTATCCCATGATAAGAACATTTTTGAGGAATATATCATATTGGTTATCCATTTTTCTTTAATCAAATTACATCTTATTGGGATGTCGGCACATTATCAATGTCTTGATTCAGAAATTGTGGTCAAGCTGATACAGCGATTCTCCAAAAACTATGAACATAATAGTGCTTATATTAATCATGTGTATGAAGCTATTAAAGAGAAAGAATACAATTATATGGGTTACATGTCTCTATTGATCAAAAATTAAAGATTTAACAGTAGGGGGTCCCATGGATAAGTTAATTTCACTCTGTATGATCGTTAAGAATGAAGAAAAAGTCCTTGCACGCTGCTTAGATAGTGTTCAAGGACTAGTTGATGAAATCATTATTGTAGATACCGGCTCAACGGATACGACTAAAGAAATTGCGGCGCAATATACAAAACATGTGTTTGAATTTGTATGGATCAAGGATTTTGCAGCTGCTCGTAATGAGTCGATTCGAAGAGCGACATCGAAGTGGATTTTGGTTCTAGATGCTGATGAATATGTTGAACGTAACGATATACCCTTACTGCGTGATTTTCTACTAAATCAGGATGTTAGTGGGAGAACGCTTGTTAATATTTCGGTAATTAATTACATGGGGTCCAATTTAATAAGGAGTAATGCAGTTGAATCACTGGCTTCTAGAATATTTTCTGCACATCAAGGCATTTATTACACTCAGCCTATTCATGAACAATTAACCATTGATAAAGGGACACTAAGACCAATTAATTTCAAATTTCGTGTATATCATACTGGGTATACAGATGAAACAAGAATGTTGAAAAATAAATCAGAACGTAATCTAGAAATACTCAACAAAATAAAAGAAACCCGCGCTTTTAGAGCAGAGGATTACTTTGCTCTTGCTAATGAATATGCAGCATTGATGGAATATGATAAAGCCATAGATTACTATAAACTTGTACTTGAACAGATTGAGCCAACTGCAGATTGGTATAAATTGTGCTTGTATAAAATGATTGATTCTCTACTCATGCTTCGTAATTATCAAGAAGCATTTAAATTAATCGAAGAAGGTATAAACAAATGGATAAATTATCCTGACTTTTTTTGTCTTAAAGCCAATGTTCTTAATCAACTTGGTTTTTTTGATGAAGCTAAAGGGTTATTTGAACATGCCATGCGAATTGCAAATGAGAACGGAAAGAAAGATTTGAATTTTTGGCTTATTAGTCCAGATTATGGATATACGATTCCGATTCAAAGAATAGCTGATTATTACTACAGGAAACAGGATATACAGCAAACAATCTTGTATTTAATTCAAATCGTATCGTCTAATCCGAAACAAATAGAGTCACTTATGAAGCTAATCGCTATGCTCTCTCAAACTAACGATACTAGCTCTACAACTACGGTATTGCATTCACTTTATCCAAATCAATCGTTATCAGATTTAACGATTTTATTTAATATTTCCCTTAATATAGGCGACCTGAACTTATCGGAATATTACTTAAAAGCAATTCGGGACTCTAGTAAGGATATTTCTTCTAAAGACATGTTGCGATATTCTGTTTTATCGAATAATCAGGAATTATTTAATCAATTTCCTAAGAGTATGACGGATATTAGTGAATTTGATAGTCCAAATACCATTCCCTTCTTCCTAGCAGCATTATTATGGAAGCAAACGACCTATGTTCCTCCAATTCCTGAAGATAATGATTTATATTTTGTGAGACAGCTCATAACAACTACTATTAGTGGAGACGTATCTCCAATCACTCCCTCAGATGAAGAAATCAGGCTGCTATTCGAATTGTTCACCGAAATGTTCACTTATAAGCTCTATAACACTTATGATCAGCTACTGCAACGAATAGACAGCTCGAAGCTAATCAACCTATTAGCTGACTACTTTTACCGCAACAATTTCTTGGATCTAGCGATTGATTACTATTCTATCCTCCTAGACGCTAATGAGTTGCAAGCTCAGGGATATGTGAATTTGACTTTCCTACATTTTAATCTGGATGAAGTGGAAAAAGGATCGGCATTTTTGCAAATGGCAATTGAACTTAAGCCTGATGAGGTATCTTTATACACAATTTATTGTACATATAGCAAAGACCGCAGTATGATTGAAGTCTATAAGAACAAGTTATTTGAGAAGTTTCCACAATATAAGGAAATGCAGATCTTTATAGAGTTATAAAATCAACAGTTTCCACAACACTTATCCACAAATTGTGGATAATGTGCACAACTTTGTGCATAACTCTGTGTGTAAATTTTTCAAAAGCCGTATTTTGAGGTGATTCAGGGTTTTGAGGATGTTATTAACATTGTGGGTATTATAATTTTTTAATTGTTTTATATACAGTTTGAAGTTATTGACATCAAGCAAATGAGAGTGGTATATTACGAAATGTAAGCATAAGCTTATGTTATTTGATTACGAAGGGAATGTTCTTAATGCAAGGTACAGTTAAATGGTTTAACGCAGAAAAAGGTTTTGGTTTTATCGAAGGTGAAAACGGTGGGGATGTATTCGTACACTTCTCAGCTATTCAAACTGATGGTTTCAAATCACTTGACGAAGGTCAAGCAGTTGAGTTCGACATCGTTGATGGCGCACGTGGACCACAAGCAGCTAACGTAATCAAACTTTAATCATCCGGTTCCGAAATCCTAGAGGGAAAGCGTGTTATCTGAAGGATTCGAAGTGAACGACGAGATGGCTTCAAACATATATGCTTTTCTTTTACAAGGTAAATCGTGATCCAGAAGCATCCTAGGGCAATCGCTCTAGGATGCTTTTCTATTTATGGAGCGTATCCGTCTTCAAGAACAGAATAATACCTTCTTTTATTGTGTGATTAATATTAGTTTTTTTGAATAACAAGTTCTCGATTTATGGACAAGTTTATTAGTTTAATTTTGAAGAATGCCTTCGAATATAGTATAATGTGATCAAGAAGGAGGAGTTAGATATGAGATATAGCGTACGCGGAGAACATTTGGAAGTTACAGAAGCCTTAAGAGACTATGTAGAGAAGAAGCTAAGCAGGCTAGGTAAATATTTTGAAACTCCCCTATCCTCTGAAGTAAATGTAACATTAAGTGTGGTTAAAGGCATGCAGTCAGTCGAAGTAACAATTATGTTACCTGGAATGCTGCTACGTGCTGAAGAAAAAAATAGTGATATGTATGCTGCTATGGATTTAGTAACAGACAAACTAGAAGGTCAAATTCGTAAACACAAAACAAAAACGAATCGTAAAATTCGTCAAGAAGGCGGCAAACGTGATTTGTTCAAAATGGACTTCACAGCTTCTAATGGAAATGTTGACGAAGAGGATGACCTGGAGCTCGTAAGAACGAAAACTTTTGATTTCAAACCAATGGGAATAGAAGAAGCAATATTACAAATGAACTTAATTGGACATAGTTTCTTTGTCTTTTCGAACATGGATTCTCTCAAAGTTAACGTGGTATATCGCCGTGATGACGGTAAATATGGTTTGATAGAGCCAAGATAACAATAAATAACATTGAACTTAAGCTTGGTCCTTCGGGATCGAGCTTTTTAAATTATATTAAATGAATCAATTTCATAATACCTTTAGCTGCTTCAATCAAGGCTATATATAGATCAAAACGGTCTAATTTGTCTATATATAGCTTCAATTTAATGGGTTCAATCAGTTATGAAATTGATTCAAATATATAAGTTTTGCAAAAAATGACATGGCATGATTTGCCTAGCTCTGTTGCGACTAGAGCGACAAACTGTTACAATTTATACAAATTGTTTTTTTTGAGGAAGGGGTTCGCCCATGCTGGGATTTGTCAAGAAAGTGTTCGGGGACTATAACGAGAAAGAGCTCAAACGGATGCGTAAAACCGTTGAACAGATCAACTCGTTAGAAGGTCAAATTGAAGTGTTGTCGGACGAGCAGCTTAAAGCTAAGACAGTAGAGTTTCGCGAGAGATTAGAGAAGGGTGAAACGATAGACGAATTGCTGCCTGAAGCTTTTGCAGTTGTACGTGAAGCGTCTAAACGTGTCCTTGGCAAGCGTCATTACGACGTGCAGTTAATCGGTGGTATGGTGCTTCATGAAGGTAAAATCGCTGAGATGCGTACAGGGGAAGGTAAAACATTAGTAGGTACGTTGCCCGTTTATCTAAATGCACTTAAGGGCGAAGGCGTTCACGTGGTAACGGTGAATGATTACTTGGCTCAGCGTGATAGCGCGGAGATGGGACAAATTTATGAGTTCCTTGGCATGACGGTTGGCGTTAACCTCCATGATCTTTCTTCTGAAGAGAAGAGAGAAGCTTATGCCTGTGATATTACGTATGGTACGAATAATGAATATGGGTTTGACTACTTGCGTGACAATATGGTCCTGTATAAGGAACAGATGGTACAACGTCCTCTTTCTTTTGCAGTAATTGATGAGGTTGACTCTATTCTAGTTGATGAAGCGAGAACACCACTCATTATTTCCGGTCAAGCAGCGAAGTCAACGGATATGTATTATGCAGCGGATCGTTTCGTGAGTCGTTTGAAAGAAGAAGAAGATTACACGATCGATATCAAAGTGCGTTCTGTAGCTTTAACTGAAGCTGGGGTCACTAAAGCAGAGCGTGCATTTGGCATAGATAATATGTTTGATCATCAGAACGTACAGCTTAACCATCATATTCAACAAGCACTTAAAGCGCATGCGATTATGAAACTTGATGTTGACTATGTTGCGAGTGAAGGCGAGATTGTCATTGTTGATGAATTTACGGGTCGTCTGATGACGGGTCGTCGATATAGCGATGGACTGCACCAAGCGATTGAAGCTAAGGAAGGCCTGGAAGTACAGAACGAGAGTATGACACTTGCTACGATTACGTTCCAGAACTATTTCCGGATGTATCGCAAGCTGTCAGGTATGACAGGTACAGCGAAGACTGAGGAAGAAGAGTTCAAGAAAATTTACGGACTCGATGTTATTATAGTACCAACGAACCGACCAAACATCAGAAAAGATATCCCGGATGTCGTGTATAAATCGGTCAAAGGAAAGTTCACTGCAGTTGTTCAAGAAATTATTGAACGTCATAAGAAGAATCAACCTATTCTTGTGGGTACGGTTTCCATCGAGAACTCAGAGATTCTATCCGATATGCTCAAAAAGAAAGGTATTCAGCACAAAGTGCTTAATGCTAAGTATCATGCTGAAGAGGCTGATATCATTTCACAAGCTGGGCAACCAGGAGCTGTGACGATCGCTACGAATATGGCTGGTCGTGGTACAGACATTGTGCTTGGTTCAGGTGTTCCTGATGCTGGTGGCTTGCATATCATGGGTACAGAACGTCATGAGAGCAGACGGATTGATAATCAGCTGCGTGGTCGTGCTGGTCGTCAAGGTGACCCGGGTTCAACGCAGTTCTATTTATCACTAGAGGATGAGCTTATGCGCCGCTTTGGTGCAGAGAACATTATGGCTGTCATGAACAAAATGGGCATGGAAGAAGATCAGCCAATTGAGAGTAGACTGGTGAGCCGTGCAATTGAAGGTGCACAGAAGCGCGTTGAGGGTAACAACTTCGATTTACGTAAAGTCGTTCTTCAATATGATGATGTTATGAACCAACAACGGAATATTATTTATAAACAACGTCGTGAGATTCTTGAATCCGAGAATATTCGTGAAGTTGTTGAGGGAATGATTCATTCTGCATTTGACCGTCTAGTGAAAGCACACTGTCCACAGGAGCAAATTCCTGAGGAATGGGAACTGCAGGACGTGGCTGACTATGCGAACAACTTATTATCTGAAGATGCCGTAACAGATAAGACGTTGTGGGGCAAAGAAGGCGAAGAGATCGTTGAATACATCGAAGGCTTGATCAAAGCTAAATACGATGAGCGTGAAGCAACGATCGGTGAAGAGAATATGCGCGAGTTCGAGAAGGTTGTCGTGCTTCGTGCAGTAGATAGTAAGTGGATGGATCATATCGATGCCATGGATCAGCTTCGTCAAGGTATTCACTTGCGTGCTTATGGTGGTACTGATCCACTTCGCGAATACCAATTTGAAGGCTTCGAAATGTTCGGCGAAATGGTTGAGAACATTCAAGATGAAGTCGTTAAATATATCATGAAGGCGCATGTTGAGAGCAATCTTGAGCGTCAAGTGGTGGCAGAGGGTCAAGCAGTTGATCCAAAAGCTGATTCCGCTGGTAAGAAGCCAGTTGTGCGCAAGGAAAGTGACCGTATCGGTCGCAATGATCCTTGTCCATGTGGTAGCGGTAAGAAGTTTAAGCAATGTCATGGTGTGAATGCGAAGTAAAGAGACTCATACGTCCTTAACAGGACGGAGATGTTGTTTCATCTGATTTACATTAGCAAAATATACATTAGCAAAGTTCGGAGTCTTGTGCGTAATCGCCTGACGCCGAACTTTTGCGTACAGAAGAGGTGTAGGTTATGTTTGAACCAGAGGTTAAGAGCAGCTTGCGCGATATGGCGAAGCGATTAATAGAGCTTAGGGGGTCTCTTTGACTTAGATCATAAGTTAGAGCAGATCGAGGATTATGAGGTCAAAATGGGGGCACCCGATTTCTGGGAAGATAACGAACGGGCGCAGAAGCTAATTGCTGAGGTCAACGTAATTAAAGGCTCCGTTGACCAGTTTCAGTTGTTGTCGAGCGAGTATGAGGAGCTCGAGTTGATGTTTCAGCTAGCCGAGGAGGAGAGCGACGAGGACATGGCTGCCGAGGTGACGAAGTCAATCGGCGATCTTGTTCGCAAGCTCGAGGACTTCGAGCTGGGGCTACTTCTTAATCAGCCGTATGATAAGCTGAATGCGATTCTTGAGCTTCATCCTGGAGCAGGCGGAACGGAGTCTCAGGACTGGGCAGAGATGCTGCTGCGGATGTATCGCCGCTGGGCAGAGAAGCGGGACTTCAAGGTTGAAGTGCTTGACTACCTTCCGGGTGATGAGGCTGGTGTTAAGAGCGTGACCTTGTTGATTAAGGGATACAATGCTTATGGTTATTTGAAGGCAGAGAAAGGTGTGCATCGACTTGTGCGTATCTCACCATTCGACTCAGCAGGACGCCGTCATACTTCATTCACCTCCTGTGATGTCATGCCAGAAATTGACGATGATATGGAAGTGGAAATCCGAACAGAAGATTTGAAAATCGACGTATACCGTGCATCTGGTGCGGGCGGACAGCATATTAATACCACTGATTCTGCAGTACGGATGACGCATCTTCCAACGGGTATTGTTGTAACCTGTCAGGCGGAACGTTCTCAAATTAAGAACCGCGAGCGTGCGATGAAGATGCTTCGTTCTAAGCTCTATGAGCGGAAAATTGAGGAGCAGGAGAAGCACCTAGCTGAAATTCGTGGCGAACAGACAGACATCGCGTGGGGAGCTCAGATCAGATCTTATGTATTCCACCCTTATTCCATGGTTAAGGACCACCGTACTAGTGCGGAAACAGGCAACGTAGGTGCGGTAATGGATGGAGATGTCGATATGTTTATTGATGCTTATTTACGTAAACAAATCGGGAATAAGCCCGAGTAGAATAAAGAATCTATAATAACGTAACTATCAGAGCAAGATATCCTCAAACTCCAAGAGAGGATGTTTTGCCTGTTTTTCTTAGTGGTATAGAATTTATATCTTTCGACTCATAAATTCTAAGTACCACCTTAAGAAACGTATCCGTCCTGTATAGACGGTGAAACCGTTTCTTCTTGGTGATATAGAATTTATATCTTTCGACTCCTAAATTCTAAGTATCACTTTAAGAAACGCATCCGTCCTTGTAAAGACGATGAAACCGTTTCTTCTGAGTGAAAAATGGGCATTCGTTCGTTAGCCTTATATAAGTGAGGATGGTTTGATTTGAAAGTAAACGCAAATAAAAAACAACAGATTTCAATAAATTCACGATTATATGTATGGATGGAATACGGATTTTTAATTGTAGGTTCGTTTATTCTTGCCTGTTCCTTCAATTTCTTCCTTAACCCAAATCAGATTGCTTCAGGTGGTATATCGGGTGTATCGACGATCATACAGGATTTGACTGGACTTAATCCGGCGATTTGTCAATGGATATTTAATATTCCTTTATTTATACTTGGATGGGCTATACTTGGCAAAAGCTATGGAATGAAGGTATTAGCGGGAACGATTCTTCTTCCATTCTTTGTATTGATTACAAACCAAACGGAGCCTCTTACAGATAACCTGTTGTTAGCTTCCATCTTTGGTGGACTTGGTGTAGGTCTCGGGATTGGAATTGTATTCCGTGGACGAGGCTCAACAGGCGGGACAAGTGTCGCAGCTCAGATCCTTCACCATTACACGGGGATATCTTTAGGTGTATGCGTTGCTATATTTGATGGCTTGGTTATTTTGCTTGCGGGATTTGTATTCTCGCCAGAGAAAGCCATGTACGCTTTAATTGCACTATTTGTTACAACCAAAACAATCGACCTCGTGCAAACGGGACTTCAGACGTCCAAAGTCGCTTTCATTATTACCGATCATATAGAAGAAATGAGTTCGTCAATTCTGAATGATCTCGACCGTGGTCTCACTCAGCTAAGTGCTGTCGGTGGCTATACAGGGGATAAGAAGACGGTCTTAATGGTTGTCGTATCACAGAATGCGGTCATCAAGCTCAAACACATCGTACGATCGATTGATTCGAGTGCCTTTGTCATTCTTAGCGATACAGCGGAAGTACTTGGTGAAGGCTTTAAACAACATGGCAAATAATCAAAAAAGCTTACTCCTGATTATAACTGGGAAGTAAGCTTTTTTGATGATACGTAGAAACATTTGTCTTCCATGTTGTAGGATCGGAATAGATCTCATGTAAGATTAGTAAGACGAATTTTCTTGGATTCTTATCATACAAAATAGGCGTCTATAGTTATCAGAAAAATTCAATAAAAAAATTACTATTATGAAAAAATATAAATTGAATTTTTATGTATGCTTATGTATAATAATACATATCTTTTTTGTATACGTACGGGGGGAAATCAGATGAATAAAAATCAGAAGATTCGAGCGGCAATAGTAGGTGCTACTGGTTACGGTGGTGTCGAACTAATTAGGTTATTACAAGCACATCCATGGGTGGAGATTACATCGGTTATCTCATCCTCAAGCCCAGGTGCTGGAATAGCAGAAGGTTTTCCACATTTAACGGAGATTATGACAGGTACACTGGATGCAGTGGATCCTGATTTAATAGCAAGTAAAGCGGATGTAGTATTCTTAGCAACACCTGCTGGTGTAGCTGCTGAAATTGCGCCTAAGTTTCTCGAGGTAGGCTTGAAAGTAATTGATATTTCAGGTGATTATCGAATTAAGGACCCAGCATTATATGAACAGTGGTATAAGCACAAAGCAGCAGATGCTTCTTATATACAAGAAGCTGTATATGGGCTAAGTGAAGTATGGGGAAACGATGTGAATGAGGATGTCAGGTTATTATCCAATCCGGGTTGTTTTGCAACATCAGCTTTACTAGGATTAATTCCAGCAGTTGCGGCAGGATGGATTGACCTTAAATCTATCATTATTGATGGTAAATCAGGTGTATCAGGAGCAGGTAGAGGACTTAATTTGTCGGTGCATTTTGCTGAAGCAAATGAGAATTTTTCGGCCTACAAGTTGAATAAACATCAGCATATCCCAGAAATCGAGCAGGCACTTGGTCTTATAGCAGGGCAGCCAGTAGTGACGACTTTTACTACACATCTCGTCCCAATGAATCGAGGTATTATGACGACGATGTATGCCTCAGTAATAGATTCTACTCATAGTGATGCCGATTTTGTTGAGCTATATCGCCAGTATTACGAGGGACGTCCATTTGTGCGTGTTCGTAAAGCGGGTACATGGCCTGCAACTAAGCAAGTAACAGGCTCCAATTATTGTGATATTGGTTTTGCAGTTGATGAACGGACAGGGCGCGTAACTATCATTTCAGTAATTGATAATGTTGTGAAGGGTGCAGCAGGGCAAGCAATTCAGAACTTAAATTTAATGATGGGCTGGGATGAATCAACAGGACTACAATTCACACCGGTTTATCCATAGGAAAGAGGAAACAACATGGGAGCACAATTTACTATAGTGCCTGATGGCTCTATTACAACGCCACAAGGATTCCGCGCAGGTGGATTGCACTGCGGACTTAAGAAGACGAATCGCCATGATTTGGGGGCGATCGTATGTGAGGTGCCGGCAGTTGCGGCGGGTGTGTATACAACCAACGTATTTCAAGCGGCACCACTGACAGTAACGAAGGAGAGCATCGGGCTTTCCGGAGGGAAATTGCAGGCGATGCTCGTTAACAGCGGCAATGCGAATGCTTGTACAGGCGATCAAGGCGAAGCTGACGCCATCGAAATGCGCGATAAGTTCGCTGCAGCGCTTGGTGTAGATCGGACGCTAGTTGGAGTAGCGTCGACTGGGGTCATTGGCGAGCTATTGCCGATGGAGAAGGTGCGCATAGGGATAGACAATATGCCTGCGAAACTGAAAGAGGGCGGCGGCGAAGACTTCTGCCAAGCGATCTTGACGACTGATTTAGTGCAGAAGATGACATGCGTTCAGCTTACTGTTGGCGATTCAGTGGTTCACATTGCTGGAGCAGCCAAAGGGTCGGGTATGATTCACCCGAACATGGCGACAATGCTCGGTTTCATGACAACCGACGCATTAATTGATCACACGCATCTGCAGCAGTTATTGCGTGAGATGACGGATTCCACGTTCAACATGGTGACCGTGGATGGCGACACCAGCACGAACGACATGGTCGTTGTGCTAGCAAGCGGACTCGCAGCAGGCGGCAGCGAGTCATTAACGCCATCGCATCCTAACTGGGATGCGTTCGTAGCGGGCTTCCGCTTCGTGGCCGAGTACCTCGCCAAAGCGATCGCCCGTGATGGTGAAGGTGCGACGAAGCTCATCGAGGTCAGCGTCATTAACGCTGACAATCAGCACGCCGCAGGTGCCATAGCGAAGACGATCGTCGGTTCCTCGCTCGTGAAGTCAGCTTGCTTCGGCGCTGATGCGAACTGGGGACGTATCATTGCAGCGGTTGGCCGCGCAGGTGAGACAGTTAACGTGAATACCGTTGATATTCGCTTGGGTGAAATATCTGTGTTGGAACAATCAAGACCAGTGAAGTTTGATGAAGAGCTTGCACTTGAGTATCTCAAGGGAGACCTTGTTAACATTCATGTAAACTTGAATATGGGTAATGCAAGCGCAACAGCATGGGGCTGTGACCTAACTTATGACTATGTACGGATCAATGCGGCTTACCGCACTTAGTAGTTTTTGATTTAAATATGACTGATTTAATTATTTCTTATTAAGCGAGTTCAATCTAACTTAGATTAAAGCGAAGCGGTAATCTATCGACATACTTAGCAGAAGCACATATAAGGGGAAACGAAGCATATGAACCATTTGAATCATCGAACATTCGTTATGAAATGCGGCGGTTCAACACTAGCAGCTTTACCAAGTCAATTCTTTGAGGATCTCAAACAGCTTCAAGACGAAGGAATCACACCTGTTATTGTGCATGGCGGTGGACCTGCAATCTCGGAGATGCTAGATCGATTAAGCATCGAATCTGTGTTTATCGAAGGCTTACGCAAAACAGATGATGCCGTGCTTGATGTTGTGGAATCGGTCCTTGCAGGACGGATCAATAAGCAGATCGTTCGCCGGATTCAACAAGCTGGTGCCAGAGCGCTTGGCTTGTCAGGCGTAGATGGTCAGCTAATCGAAGTGAAGCCTGTGGCGAATGCAGATCAGGTTGGTCTAGTTGGGGATGTAACAGCTGTTAATAGTGAGCTCATCAAGGGCATTGTGGCAATGGGCTATATACCCGTGATCGCACCTATTGGTGTAGCTCCTGACAGCTCACTACGCTTCAATATCAATGCGGATACAGCAGCAGGCGCGGTTGCTTCACACATAGGCGCCGCACAGATGATTGTGGTAACAGATGTACCAGGTATTATGCGAACTGTTGATGGTGTGAAGCAAGTGCTGCCAACTGTAATCGTTGCGCAGATTGAGCAAATGATTGAATCCGGTGAAATATACGGTGGTATGATTCCGAAAGTACGGGCTGCCGTTCAGTGTATACAGGGCGATGTTCAGGAAGTTGTTATCGTGCATGGGGAAGAGCCGCATGTACTCAGCCGAGTACTGCAAGGCGAGTTAATTGGAACACGGATTAAATTAGCGTAATTTTAGCGTAAATCTAGCGCAAACCTATCATGATTTTATCGTAATTGAAACGCATAGCATTCATTCATTTTTTGGGGAGGTTAGTACAATGGGGCAAGAAGAGCAAAGCTATTTATTTCCGACATTCTCTCGGTATCCAATTCATTTAGTGAAAGGTGAAGGCAGCCGATTGTGGGATGATCAGGGCAAAGAGTATATCGATCTTATGGGCGGCATCGCTGTAACGAATCTGGGCCATGTGCCAGCGAAAGTGAAAGAGAAAGTGATCGCTCAGCTTGAAGAACTCTGGCATTGCAGCAACCTGTTCCACGTACCCCATCAAGAGAGATTAGCACAATTACTAACCGAGAATAGCTGTACAGATGCTGTATTCTTCTGTTCAACAGGAGCAGAAGCGAACGAAGCAGCGATCAAAATTGCAAGACGTTACGCACAGAAAGTGTTAAATACAGAGCGCTATGAGATCATTACCTTCCACCAATCATTCCACGGACGTACGCTTGCAACCTTGACTGCAACTGGTCAAGACAAGGTGCAGGTCGGCTTTAAGCCGCTTATGCCTGGATTTGTATATGCAAATTATAATGATCTTGAGTCAGTACGTGCTCTGGTCAGTGATCGTACTTGTGCCATCATGCTAGAATTGGTGCAAGGTGAAGGTGGCGTTATGCCAGCTGATCCTGAATTCATCAAAGGTGTCTCGAAGCTATGCGAAGAGAATGGGTTACTCCTGATCGTCGATGAAATTCAGACCGGAATAGGTCGTACTGGGAAGCTATTTGCTTATGAACACTACGATATTGAGCCGGATGTTATTACATTAGCCAAAGGTCTTGGAAGCGGTCTTCCTGTAGGGGCAATGCTAGGCAAGAGCAAACTGATCCCTGCATTTACGGCAGGTTCACATGGCTCAACGTTTAGTGGATTGCCAACAATCATGGCAGCAGGAATCGCCACAATGGAAATTATCCTTGAAGAACAGCTACCAGCACGTGCCGCTGAGCTTGGCGATTATGTAATCGAATTGTTAAATGAGAAGCTTGCTAACAATCCACTTGTTAAGGTCATTCGTGGTAAAGGATTGTTAATCGGGATCGAGTTTACAGGACCTGTAGCGAGTCTAGTGACTGAAATACATGAAGCGGGTGTTCTTGTTATTACAGCAGGCACGAATGTGATACGACTTGTACCTTCATTAACCATTACGAAGGAAGAGCTAACAGAAGCTCTAAGTACGATGTGTTCAGTTATTACAACTAGTTCTGCTACAACTACAACAGCTTAGATTAACCTATAGGTGATTGAAGAAGGGAATGAAGATATAATGATAACTTTGGAGCAAACCGAAATGGTTAAGAGCCTTAAGGGTCGTGATTTTCTTGCTTTAGCTGATTATTCGACAGAGGAGCTAGAGTATTTAATACAGCTTGGAATCGAATTGAAGCATAAACAAAAAACGGGTGTTCCCCACGAATATTTAAAAGGTAAAACATTAGGCATGATTTTTGAAAAATCATCCACTCGGACGCGTGTATCTTTTGAAGTTGGTATGTTTCAATTAGGCGGTCATGCACTATTTTTAAGCAAAAATGATATTCAACTCGGACGGGGTGAATCGACTTGGGATACGGCGCAAGTTATGTCACGTTACCTAGACGGTATCATGATTCGTACCTATGGTCACCGCAATGTGATTGAGCTTGCTCGTGGTTCTGCGGTACCCGTTATTAATGGGCTTACGGATGCAGCACATCCTTGCCAAGCGTTGACTGATTTTATGACTGCATATGAGCAAAAAGGTACCTTACGTGGTTTGAAAATGGCCTACATTGGTGATGGTAACAACATGGTTCACTCACTAATGGTCGGTGCAGCTAAGTTAGGTGTTCATATTTCAGTTGCAACACCAGTAGGCTATGAGCCTGATGCTGCGATCACAGAGCAAACGAAGGAATTTGGTAAGTTAACAGGAGCGAACGTTCATGTATGTCACGATCCGCGTGAAGCAATCGAGAACGCAGATATTGTGTATACAGACGTATGGGCAAGTATGGGCTTTGAAGCGGAGCAAGCTGAGCGTATGAAAGCATTCGAAGGCTATCAAGTAAATGAGAGTCTCGTAAAATACGCTAAGTCAGACTATCTATTCATGCACTGCTTACCTGCTCATCGCGGTGAAGAAGTAAGTGAAGGGGTAATTGACGGACCGAATTCCGTTGTCTTCGATGAAGCAGAGAATCGTCTTCATATCCAAAAAGCCATTATGGTTGCTGTAATGTAGGAATGTAAATCATTCTAAACATTCTAAATCATTCAACCAATATCTATTAAACTTAAGCTAAATTCACACATAACAGTTGGGAGAGACGAATCATGGCAAAAGAGAAAATCGTACTTGCGTACTCAGGCGGACTAGATACATCAGTTATTTTGAAATGGCTTAAAGAAACTTATGATGCAGAAATTATTGCATTTACAGCAGATATCGGACAGAAGGATGAGCTTGATGGTCTAGAAGCTAAAGCATTAGCTACAGGCGCATCTAAAGTATATATTGATGATCTACGTGAAGAATTCGCGTCAGACTTTATTTACCCTATGTTCCAATCAGGTGCACTATATGAAGGACAATATTTACTCGGCACTTCAATTGCCCGTCCTTTGATTGCGAAACGTATGGTTGAAATTGCACGTGCAGAAGGTGCGACAGCAATAGCGCATGGCGCAACAGGTAAAGGTAATGATCAGGTTCGTTTTGAGTTGACTGCTGCGGCGTTAGCACCGGACTTGAAAGTGATTGCGCCTTGGCGTTTAGAGAGCTTCCGTGAAGAGTTCCCTGGTCGTGCAGAAATGATCGCTTACGCTGAGAAACACGAGATTCCAGTTCAAGCTTCAGCAGCAAAGCCCTATTCGATGGACCGCAACTTGCTACATATTTCATTCGAAAGCGGTATGCTCGAAGACCCTTGGTTTGATGCAAGCGCAGAGTCTAATGAAGGCATGTATGTATTATCTGTTTCTCCAGAAGAGGCTCCTGATCAAGCAGAGTACCTTGAGCTTGGCTTCGAGCAAGGCGATTGCGTTAGCTTGAATGGTGATAAGATGAATCCACTGCAAGTCATGGATAAATTGAACGAGCTAGGCGGCAAGCATGGTATTGGACGCGTGGATATGGTCGAAAATCGTTTTGTCGGCATGAAGAGTCGCGGTGTATATGAAACACCAGGCGGTACGATCCTTTTCACAGCTCATCGCAAAATGGAATCACTCACAATGGATCGCGAAGTAATGAATTTACGCGACTCCTTAATTACGAAATATAGTACACTTGTATATAACGGCTTCTGGTTTGCACCAGAAAGACTTGCCTTACAAGCTCTTGTTACAGAAAGTCAACGCAATGTAACCGGTACGGTTCGCGTTAAACTATATAAAGGCAATATCATTGCGGCAGGAATTAAGAGCCCTGTATCCTTATACAACCCTGATATCGCAACAATGGAAGCTGATCCATCCCAAGCCTACGATCAAGGCGATGCAACAGGCTTCATTCACCTGAATGCCTTGCGTCTTAAAGTATCAACTGGCGTAGATCAGAACGTTCGTAAATAGTACAAAGCTGCGTAGATCAGAATGCTCCTTAATAGTACAAAACAGCGTAGATCAGAACACTCGTAAATAGTACAAACCGGAGGAGATCAGAACGCTCCTTAATAGTACAAACCAGAGTAGATCAGAACGCTCGTAAATAGTATAAATAAGAGAGCTTGCTAGCGGATAGAAGTCGAGTGCGCTCGCTCATACGCTATCAAGCTCTTTTTTTACAAAACTATTCAAAGCTCTAAATTATTGATCGTAAGGACAATCCGTCTACGCAGCGTTCATCAATCGACACAATTCCATTTGTTCAAGCACTGATTTTAGCGTTGAGCCCTATTCAAACTTACAAAATAAGAAACGCAGCGGTTTATTAACGATCATTTGCAGACGTAGTGGTTGAATACCAGTCAATAGAGAAACGAAGCGGTTGAATACCAATCAATAGAAATACACACAGTGGTTGATTATTGATCGACAAAGAATCGCGACAGTTGTTTAACCACTGATAAGAAACACAATGGTTGTTTAACGACCGATAGAGAAAATGCAACGGTTGATTAATGACGGCAGAGACGTTTCTTCTTGCGTTTTTAACAGATGTGCACATGAAGGCAAAGGAGCTGGAGGGCAACAATGAGTAAATTATGGGGTGGCCGTTTCACAAAAAAAACAGATCAGCTCGTGGAGGAGTATACCGCTTCGATCACGTTCGATAAAGAACTAGCAGTAGAAGATATTCAAGGTTCTATGGCGCATGTATCTATGCTTGGTAAATGTGGCGTATTGCCAGCTGAAGATGTAGAGACAATCAAGAATGGATTACAGCAAGTGCTCGGTATGATCGAGCGTGGCGAGCTGGAATATACGATTGCTAACGAAGACATTCATATGAATATCGAGAAAACACTAATTGATCTCATCGGGCCAGTTGGTGGCAAGCTTCATACAGGCCGTTCGCGCAACGACCAAGTGGCAACTGATATGCATCTCTATTTGCGTAAGCGTGTAGTAGAGCTTGTGGGTCTACTGCAAAAGCTGCAAGAAGCTTTAATCGTACAAGCCAAAGCGAATATAGATACCATTATTCCGGGCTATACTCATTTACAACGTGCACAGCCAATTCTTTTAGCGCATCATTTAATGGCTTACGTATCGATGTTCGGTCGTGATATTGAACGTCTGCAAGATAGCTATAAGCGTATTAACGTGCTGCCACTTGGAGCTGGTGCATTAGCTGGCACAACGTTTGCGATCGATCGTCACTATACAGCCGAGCTTCTAGGCTTTGATGGTGTATATGAAAACTCGTTAGATGCTGTAAGTGATCGTGATTTTATCGTTGAATTCTTATCCAATGCTTCTATGATCATGGTTCATCTATCTCGTTTATGTGAAGAAATGGTGTTGTGGATGAGCACAGAGTTTGGTTTTATTGAACTAGACGATGCGTTCTGCACAGGCTCCTCGATCATGCCGCAGAAGAAGAATCCTGACGTAGCTGAACTTGTTCGTGGCAAAACAGGACGTGTATACGGTAACCTGTTTGGTCTACTGACTGTCCTTAAATCATTACCTCTTGCTTACAACAAAGACATGCAGGAAGACAAAGAAGGCATGTTTGATACTGTTCGTACCCTGCAAGGAGCGCTTCAATTGTTTGCACCGATGGTTGCAACTATGAAGGTTAACCAAGCACGTATGCGTCAAGCTGTTAACCAAGACTTCTCCAATGCAACAGACATCGCTGACTTCCTAGTAGGACAAGGCATGCCGTTCCGAGAAGCTCATGAGGTCATCGGCAAAACCGTACTTTACTGCATCCAAAATGGTAAGTTCCTGCTTGATCTAACGCTAGATGAATTCAAACAATTCTCCGAATTGTTCGATGACCGTATTTATGCCGTTCTTCAACCAGAACGGGTAGTAAATGCTCGTAACGTATACGGAGGCACAGCAACACCTCAAGTGTCCGCTGCCATCACACGAGCAGAATCAAAACTCACTGAAACCGCTGAGTGGCTAGAAGCCTACCTAGCGAAATCACATCAGACAGTCTAGTTAGATTAGTCTCGACAATCATAGTCCATCATGAAGGATCATAATCGATCATGACCAATTACGACTCGACTCAGCCCCACCAATCCAGAATATTTATTCTAATCGGGTCCGGTTCGATTTTATTCGATTTCGTGCTTTCCAGATATACCGAGATCGATTTTCATTATAATTTAACTATATGCATAAAAAATGCGCCTAAATGTCCCCCTACAGTGGACATTTAGGCGCATTTTGTCTTTTCAAAGGAGGACACGAAGGGGATAGTTAAATTGTGAATCATGTCCAATCATCAAATCTACATATAGGTGAATTAGTTTATAAATGTCTATATGTAGTAAATTGACCTGCATCAGAGTCCATCGACATGTGCAACTTGATATAGTGTCCGTGTCCTCCCTTTGAAAGACAAACTATGATTTTTGTCCCTCTCTACGGGACAATTTCAACTTGAGTTAAATTTTCTAGTTCGAAATTTTTATCGCAAGCCACAATCTATCTAAAAATGGGACCTTTTACACCATCTTCGATTTTGTGCTGTTCTTCAGGAGCGTTGAGTGCCGGTGGTGATGCAGGTTCTTTGACCGCATAGATTGTAGGTTGAGGTGCGTATTTGTCTTTGGATATTTTGTCACGTGCAATAACTTGGCCGTTTTTCATGGTGATGCGGTAAGTTTCGACGATGTAACCCTGCTTACCTTCAACGATTTTGACCTGTTCTGTTGGACTGAGCTTAGGGTTGCTGACATATTTAATGGGTATAGGCAGGGTTTCGAGTATATTTGAGCTAATATCATAGCTTATGCCTTCTGGCAAACGACCGAATAGCTTAACTGTAAATTTCTTTGGCTGTGTTTCAGTGCGGATCAGTAGGTGAGATCCTGTATTGTTGCGGAAGCGGAAGTTAATCCAATCGCTTGAGAATGTAGCGTCTTGACCAAGAGGTGCGTACGAGATTGGAAGTGAATGATTACGGCGTTCGAGAATTTCAAGTCCACTACGAAGTGCAACATTATAGAGTGTCGTCGATACTTGACATATGCCACCGCCGATTCCGTTAACGAGTTTGCCGTTGAGAATCACTTTGGACTCTTGAAACCCGAATTGCTGCTTAGCTTGTTCAATTACTTTGGCGTAATCGAATATTTCGTCAGGCTTCAGAATCATGTCCTGAATGACGGTCGCTGGTGCAGTAACGTTGTGCAATCTTCCGGCAGAGAGGTCAATGATCGGTGTACTGAATTCTGCGATTTTGCGGTCTATGCCTTGGGCTCGTAAGATATCGATGGTTGTAGTTGGTTTTTGCGCGACAACTGGTAGTGCAATGCGCATGGTGAATGTCTTGGATGCAGGAGTTGGAGCGGGCGGTGGTGTAGTTGGTTTAGGCTGAGATGTAGATCCAGGTACAGACGAAGGTGCTGGTTTAGATGTTGCAGCAGGTAAAGGTACTGGAACAGGTGCAGGTGAGACTGGTGTGAGCTGAGCACTAAGCGGCTGAAGCGTTGCTTCGAGCCGCGCTGCTAACGCGGCGATGTCGATGCGGGGCTCATAGCGCTCCGCATCATAAGCGATTTCATCGCTAGCGGTGATGACACGCTTAGCGGGTACGGGCGCGCGAGCATATAGCGCGCTCCATTCTTTACGGACGCGGCTCTCTAGAGCCACCGCGTCAATTCGCATTGGCACGGTGATGTGCGCATCACGAAGCAGCCAGCGCTGCTTCGCACGTTCCGCCACCGTGCCCGTGAACAGCCGCTGCAGGGCGGCTTGCAGCTGCGAGTCATCGACTCGCAGCCCAAGCTCACCCAGCGGCAGTGTGCGTGAACCGACCATATCCTGGTCGGTTTGCAGCTGCACGGGCAGCGCATCTAAGCGCTTTAGATGCGCAGCCCAAGCCTGGCGCATGGCGCCTAGCTCCATGCCGCCCGCGTTCCATCCGCCGACGACAAACCCCGTCGGCATCTTCGTTTGTAATCCGTACCATCGTACGGTAATGGTGAATATCATTAATAAGCTAATTAAGCCGACTACAATGAAGGTCATCAGACGCATATTTTTCATCATAATTGTTCTCCTCAGGGCACGAATTCATCAAGAGGCTTAAAGCTTCTTGTAGCCTGTACTCATAATATATTCATCCCTGGAGGCATGTATCACAGCTTTATCTATACAAGTTATAAGATCTATAATTATAAGATCTATAAGTAAGATCTACACAACACAAAAACGCACCCGTCTGGAGATGGATGCGTTTTTGTGTTGTCGTAATATATAAGAGCTTAGGGTACTGTGTCTCTGATCAAGCAACAAGTCTTAAGAAACTCATCAACTAAATCTGGGGCAACTCATCTAACTAGTCTGAATCAGTTAAGCAGATTCACCAGTGTTTGCAATTGGTTTTGCAGGTCTCTTTTTGGAAGGTCTAATCGTTTGTTTGATTAAATAATAGGCTTCGACAATTAACCATGTGCCGAACAACGCAGCGATGAAACCGATAAAGACATTCAAGCTGAATGCAAGAGTTCCTCCGGAAGCTGGGAAATACATTTTGTAGGAGCTGAGTACAGCAGGGTGCACAAGATAGACACCGAAGGATACTTTTCCTAATCGAATAAAGGGCTTTGACAACATGGGACTACGCTTCAATATCCATTTGCCAATACCGATCAAGGCGATCGTCATGAGTAAGGCATAAGCGTTATAGACGAGCATATACCAGGTGTTTTCTATTTTGATACGCCAATACGTACCTGCACTGTGCATGCCTACATGCGTGATTGCGATTAATATCGTTAGTAGAATGATCCATTTCAGATTGCGTTCGATCCATGCAGATATTTTACTATAATGGATTCCAATAGCAGCGCCAATCAGGAATAAGGCAAAGTAAGTTAATGAGATCGATGCACGGTTCGGGATGGTTGTATTAAACCAGTGAATATAGACGTAGAATCCACCCTGAATGAGTAATCCGATTAGAATCAGATAGCGTTCGAATAAACGCGATTGTTTGGCTAGCGTTATAAAGATCGGAAACAACAAGTAGAACTGAATGATAATAATCATATAGTAGAGATGGTAAGCAGCATCCCCCAGAGGCAGAAGGTCTAGGAAAGCTCGTGAATCAAAAAAAATTTTTCCATTATACAGATATTGGTAGAAAAAATAGTATAACAAGGAAAATGCTAGATACGGATATACCACGCTAATGATCCGTTTTTTGTAGAAAGTAAGTGAATCACTTGCCTTCCATTGATCAAAGTATCTATAGAACAATACGATCCCACTCAAAATAATAAAAACTGGAACAGCAAATGCACCTAGCTTATTGACCGTATAGAAGAATATCTGTGTTAAACTACCGGATTCCGGTATCACCGTCGCTTCAGAGGTAGAATGAATGAGAACGACAGCTATAATAGCGAATGCGCGCACAAAATCAAGTTCTGGAATTTTTGATTTTACGGCTAGTTTTGGAGAATGGTTACTCATGAATTTATCACATCCCATTGCACATTATAATGGATAATTAGAATGGTTTCTACAAAAAAACTCCTATGAACGTCGAAATCGCTATCCATATAATGATATAATGAGAAAGTATGTTGAAATAATGGACTAGTAGAGGAATTATGTCAGCTGTGTCGAATAAATAAAGCTATAGAACAGGATGTGGTATTGTGATAGAAATGCAGGATGTATGGAAGACGTATCCTGATGGAACGCAAGCATTACGTGGGATAAGTATCAAAGTAGATCGGAATGATTTTCTGTACGTAGTAGGTCCGTCCGGAGCTGGTAAATCTACGTTCATGAAATTAATATACAGAGAAGAGAGACTTACTAAAGGCCAGATTTTCGTGAATGGATTTAATATTGAGAAGCTCAAACAGCGCAAAATCCCTTATTTCAGAAGAAATATTGGCGTTGTCTTTCAGGATTTTCGTTTGTTGCCTAAGCTAACAATCTATCAGAACATCGCATTTGCTATGGAAGTTATTGAAGCGAATCCGAAGCTAATTAAGAAACGGACAATGGAAGTGTTGGAGCTTGTCAAATTAAGAGATAAGGCTAACTCTCTACCAGGCCAATTATCAGGTGGCGAACAGCAAAGAATAGCAATTGCCCGGGCAATAGTGAACAATCCGTCAGTAATTGTCGCAGATGAACCGACAGGGAATCTAGATCCAGAAACCTCGTGGGGGATTATGAAGCTGTTAGAAGAAATCAATTTCCGTGGAACAACGATTATTATGGCAACACACAATAAAGATATTGTTAACAGCATGCGTAAACGTGTTATTGCCATTGAGAATGGGCTAATCGCTCGCGATGAACTGCGAGGTGATTATGGATATGAAGACTAGAACAATACTTCGACATTTACGCGAAGGCTTCAAGAATATTATCCGCAATGGATGGATGACATTTGCTTCTATTTCATCGATTACAATCTCCTTGTTTATTCTTGGTGTATTCCTCTTGTTAAGTATGAATGTTAACTATTTTGCTGATCAGGTTGAAAGTGACGTGAAGATCCAAGTGTTCCTAGAGGTGAATTTACCTAAGGAGCAAGTAGATGCCATTGGCAAGGAAATTCAGGCGATTCCTGGTGTATGGAAAATTACATATGTTTCAAAAGAAGAAGGACTTAAATACTTACGTGAGCAACTAGGTGATGTACTAGAAGGTACAGAGGAAGATAATCCGCTTATGGATGCGTATACAGTCGAGGTGGATGATCCTCGTAATATTGAGAGTGTAGCGAACAGTTTAGTTGCACTTGATAAGGGCAAGGCTGAACCGCAATTTTTCAAAATTAATTATGGTAAGGGTGTAGTAGAGAAGCTGTTTAAAGTGACTGATACGATTCGTAATGTTGGTTTCGTACTAGTGGCTCTCCTCGCTATTACAGCTATATTCTTAATTGCCAATACGATTAAATTGACAATCATGGCAAGAGATACTGAGATATCAATCATGAAGCTGGTAGGTGCAACGAATTGGTTTATTAGGTGGCCATTCTTCATTGAAGGTGCACTACTCGGATTAATAGGATCTGTCATTCCAACGGCTGTCATTTTATTTGGTTACTACAAGCTTGATAATACGGATTCGCTCGATATCAATCTACTTATGATCAGTTTTAAGCCTTTTGCAGAAGTGTATCTGCCAATTATCAGTATTCTAATCGGATTAGGTATTTTTATTGGTGTGTGGGGCAGTGTCATGTCGGTACGTAAATCACTTAAGGTTTAAAAGAAACCATTATGGAGGTGGGCGTGGGCCAATGAACAAACGAGTACTATATGTAGTGACGGTAGTTGGACTTATTTTTACGTTATCAGTGACGCATACAACATCGAGTTATGCAGCATCCTCGACCAAAAATCTTGATCAACAAATCGCTAATGCGAAGAAGAAAAAAGCTGATTCTCAGAAAAAAGCAAAAGAAGCTCAGTCAAGAATCGCACAAGTTAAATCAGACAAGCAGCTAACTTTGAAGGAAATTGACGATCTGAACAATCAATTGAAAGTCACCTATGAGAAGCTGGAACAATTAAATGTTAAGCTAGAAAAAACAGAAGTTGAACTAGCGAATCAAGAGAAACAATTAGATGAAGCAGAAGCACGAGTTGAAAAACGTGATGGATTGCTTAAATCGAGACTTCGTCTGATGTATACGAATGGTACCGTTTCTTATTTAGATGTATTGTTTAGCGCTACGAGCTTTTCTGACTTTTTGACTCGACTTGATTCTCTCCAAATGGTCTTCACTCAAGACCAAGAGATTCTGGACTCTAACAAGAAAGATCGTGACTTGATAGCAGCTAAGAAGCAAGAGGTCATGATAAGCCTTGCCGAAGCTCAGAAGCTATATGAATCGACAACGGATATAAGAAATGATCTGCAACAGAAAGAGCAGGCGAAGGAAGTTAGAGTTGCTCAGCTTGCTAATGAAGAGCATGTTCTTGAGAAAATCACAGCAGAAGAAGAAGAAAATGTAATCGCGTTTGCTCGTGAGGAATCCAAACTGCAGGCTGAGAAAGCCAAGGCAGCAGGTGGCGGTACAAATAAATATAGTGGCGGTAAATTCGCTTATCCACTGGCTAAGCAAGCTAAAGTAACATCTGAATATGGTAGTCGTACGAATCCGGTTACAGGTAAACAGGGAGAGTTCCATAAAGGAATTGACTTTGGTGCTCCGAGTGGATCGGACATTCTAGCAGCTGATGATGGAATTGTCATTCTAGCAGGTTCTTATAGTGGTTATGGTAACTGTGTTATTATTAATCATGGTAAGGATAAGAATGGTAAAGAAATATGGACGCTATATGGCCATATTCGTCATGGCGGAATTAAGGTTAGTAAGGGAGCTAAAGTGAAGCGTGGACAGAAAATTGCTGAAGTAGGATCAACGGGTCAATCAACGGGGCCTCATTTACATTTTGAAGTGCGAGTAGATGAGAAGGTCGTGAATGCCGGTTCTTACTTAAAGTAGTACAAGCTTCATAAATTGGCAGGGCCTGTCATATACTATACGAAGAACTATGGTCATTGTACAAAGGTGGTGTAACAGGCATTGCAATTCAAGGGACGTACGGTATTAGCGTTTGTATTGTTAGGAATGCTAGCGAGTTCAATCATAACGATTCTTTTTATAAGCCCAGCTAATCCTGCTCTATCCTCTGCATTAGGAGGTATATTTGGGAATAGCAAGAAGCAAACAGAAGCGCAATTATCACCTAGTCCTGGGGCTTCGGACTTGTTGACTAACAAGGACCTGAATAAAATATCCAAAACGTATCAGCTAATTAACAATAAGTATTTAACTAAAGTTGAGCATGACACTATTGTTAATGGCGCTATTAACGGGATGTTAGCTGCACTTGATGATCCTTTCACTACATACATGGATCAAGCAGAAGCCAAGGAGTTTGATGAGTCTATCTCCTCTTCCTTTCAAGGAATTGGCGCTGAAGTGACCATGGATAATGGCAAGGTGAAGGTCGTATCACCTATTAAGGGCTCGCCCGCTGAGAAAGCAGGTATTCATTCCGAAGATATTATCATTTCGGTGAATGGTGAGAAGCTCGATGGACTAACGCTTAATCAAGCTGTTATGAAAATTAGGGGTGCCAAAGGCACACAAGCTAAGCTGGAACTAATGCGTGCAGGAGTTAATGAACCAATTCAGTTGACGATTGTTCGCAGTGATATCGATTTAGAAACGGTATATGCTGAAATGCTGAGTGGCGATATTGGTAAAATTGAAATCACTCAATTCTCTACAAATACAGGCGATCATTTCTTGAAAGAGCTAAGTAGTCTAGAAAGTAAAGGAATGAAGGGGTTAATTATCGATGTGCGTAATGACCCTGGTGGACTACTAGACGTTGTAGTGAAAATTTCTTCTCAATTTGTAGATAAAACGAAGCCGATCGTCATCGTTGAGGATCGCAATGGTAATCGTGAACCAACCTTGTCTATAGGTTCAACTAAGCCTTATCCGGTTGTAGTCCTAACGAATAAGGGAAGTGCGAGTGCCTCTGAAATCCTTGCGGGTGCGTTGCAAGAGAGTGCAGGAGCCAAAGTAGTGGGTGAAACCACATATGGCAAAGGAACTGTTCAAATTACGTTTGCAAAAGAGCTCGGCGATGGTAGTAACATCAAAATGACTGTCTTCAAATGGTTAACACCTAAGGGTAACTGGATTCACAAAAAAGGGATTACGCCTGATATTATCGTAGAACAGCCTGATTTCTTTAAAGTAGTACCTATCTCTAAGAAATCAGATTTGAAATTAAATGATTCTAGTGATGATGTGAAGAATGCTCAAATCATGCTAAAAGCAATTAACTTTAAGCCTGATCGGGTCGATGGTTATTATAGTGAAAAGACGGCAAGTGCTGTTAAGAAGTTCCAACAGTCCGTTAAGTTACCTGATACAGGTGTCGTTGATTCGGAAACAGCTACGAAGCTTGAACAAGCCGTACTAACGGAGATCAAAAATCCGGAGAACGACTTACAGCTCAAAGCTGCAATTAAAGAAGTAAACAAACAAATCGTCCGTTAAGGAGTTACGTTATGGATGTTTGGATCGACTTGTTGGGAGAATTCGCATATGCCATTATGCAATTGCTTCTAAATCCATTTTTGTATATTGCGATTCTCTTCTTAGTACTACAATATAGCAAGCAAATTCGCCTTGAGCGAACGCTGTTTCATGCGCGTCTGCACTCGCTCAAGGGCGAAGTGCTGCGCGCGGTAGCAGCTGGAGCAATTGGCGGTATTGTGCTATCACTTATTATGATGGCATTTGGTGCACAGCTGACAAACGGAACGATTATCATATTATGGATGATTTCGCTCATTATGATGTTATTCCGCGTGCGTTTCCTTTGTCTTGCCTATTCGGTAGGCGTGCTAGGATTGACGCACGCGATTTTTTCATTTTTCCCTAGCTCAGTTGAATGGCAGGTTGTTGGCCCCATGATCCGCTGGATCATGGATACTCAAATGGCGAGCTTACTCATGTTAGTTGGACTCTTACATCTATTAGAAGGCATATTAGTTGCACGACAAGGCGAGCGGATGGCTTCTCCGATGTTCTTCTCAGGCAAGCGTGGGAAAATTGTCGGAGGTTACTCTTTGCAAGGATTTTGGCCTGTACCTTTGTTTCTATTAATGCCTGTAGTAGCAAGTGGTAATGGTTTTGTGTTACCTTGGACGCCGCTATTCGGTGGGGATGCATGGGGAGCTGGCTTTATGATGATTGGATTCCCAATTATGATAGGGTTTAGTGAAGTAAGTGTTGCTCGTCTTCCGAAGCAGAAGGTTCAACTAAGCTCACGTGGCTTGCTAGCCTACGGACTTATCATGATCATCTTCGCAATTGGTTCGTATTACTGGACACCATTAGTAGTCGTTACTTCAATTCTAAGCATAGCGCTACATGAAGGACTGATCTGGTACTCAATTTGGAGAGAGAAGAAAGATGCGCCATTATTCGTAAGCGATCCTAGAGGGCTTCGAATTCTTGCTGTTATTCCGGGTAGCCCTGCAGCAGAAATTGGGCTCAAGACGGGTGAGATCATTAGTAAAGTCAATGGTAGCTTCATTCATAGCCGCACAGATTTACATGAAGCGATGCGCATCAATCCTGCTTTCTGCAAATTAGAAGTGCTTAATACGCAAGGAGAGATTAAGTTTGCTCAACGTGCGATTTTTTCAGGCGATCATCATACACTTGGTATTATTATCTCACCTGATCAAGAGGCAAGGCACTACCTGGAGCTAAGACAGTCTAATTTCATTGCATTTATCAAAGGTAAACTAAAGGGCCAGCAGGCTAATAGTTAACCTCATCCGAATGTGATGAGCTATATGATATAAATTCTATATAACTAAATAAGACACAGAGCCCGACTATTCTCGGTATCTGTGTCTTTGTGTTTTATCTAAGGATTGTAATTTCAACTCTTCGATTCTTGGCGCGATTCTCAGCTGAATCATTCTCAACCTTAGGCATTGTGTCAGCATAGCCAGTAGCGATAAAGTTTTTTTCATTCAATTGCACTTTACCAGTCAAATAACGTAGTACTGATAGTGATCTTTGAATGGATAGTTCCCAGTTGTCCTTGTAGTATGAACCTGTCAAGAATGGCACGTTATCTGTATGACCTTCAATCGCAACCTTGCTATTGAGCTCTGGTAATAATGTTGCTAGTTTATCCATAATATCAAAGGCAGGAGGCTTCAGATCCGCCTTGCCTGTATCGAACAGGAACATGTCATTCATTGTGATGGTGATACCTCTAGTTGTATCTGCGATCGCAATTTGTGATTCTAGCTTATTCTCTTGAATATAGGAATCGATCTTGTACTTGAAATCGGAAAGCTCTTTCTCTTTCTTTTCTTTATCTGCAATATCGATGTTATCTTGTGGTTTAGATCCATGCTGATTTAGGGCTCCATCTGATACAGTAGGATTCATGGTACCTGAGAGTCCACTATTCATTTCTAGAATCGAATCTGATTTATTAAACTGCAAGTTCAAAGAACGAGCTAATACATCATATTTAGCAACATCGACTTGACTCATCGAATACATAACAACGAAAAAGATGAGTAGCAATGTTATAAGATCTGAATAAGTAATAAGCCAGCGTTCACTGTTTTCATGTTCTTCTTGCTTCTTACCTCTCCTCGCCATCGAGAGCACCATCCTCTCTTTGCTGCTTACTCGAAGTAGGTTTGTCATGAATAAAGGAGTTTAGCTTCTTTTTGATTAGCTGTGGATTCTCACCTGCTTGTAAGGCAAGAATACCTTCGAGCATAAGCTCCATTTCCGCAATTTGTTCCTTTCCACGAATCTTGATTTTGGAGCCGATTGGAAGGTAAATTGCATTCGCGCTCATAACACCATACAATGTCGCAGTAAATGCGACAGCAATAGCTGGAGCAAGTAATCCTGGATCTCCACTTAAGCTACCGAGTACGTGAATCAAACCCATAACCGTACCGATAATCCCCATTGTTGGAGCGTATCCGCCAGCAGATTCAAACATCTTAGCCATGCCTTCTGCTTTATGCTCGACAGCATCCATTTCAAGCTCGAGAATTTGGCGAGTTAGTTCAGGATCTGTACCGTCAACTACCATCAATAATCCATCTTTGAGAAAAGGATTCGTATGCTCCTGAGCGCGCTGCTCTAAGGCAAGTACGCCTTCTCTTCTCGCGATTGTTGCCATCTCGACGATTTCCTCGATTGTGGTAGAAGGATTGCGATTTGGTTGTTTAAAAGCAATTGAAAAAGCTTTAGGTAATGTTTTGAGCGTACTCGATGGGAATGAAATTGCAACCGCAGCGAATGTTCCTCCAAATACGATGAGCATCGCACTAGGTACATACAATGCATTTAAGTGCCCACCATCCCACATAAAGCCGCCTATCAATGAACCAAGTCCCACTATAAGCCCAATTAATGTTGTTAAATCCACGTCTCTACCACCCCTAGATCACTTATGAGCTTTACCTGACATGTCACGTTTGATTGCAACAAACAAGAAATAATTGTATAATCAAATGAGAACAAACATTCCTATGCGAAGCCGGAAAATGTTTTTTTGTCGGAATGTCTACTTTTATATCGGAAAGATGGGCATAAAAGTTTATAGAAGGAATTAACCGCAGTTTCTTAACAGAAATAATTACGTATCAAGCTAAGAAGAAGCTATGGAACTATGGGGTAGTTTGGAGGGTCATGATGAGTGAGATTAGTGAGATTAAGGTAAGTGATAAGAAATTTGAGTTGATTTCAGATTTTTCTCCACAAGGGGACCAACCGCGGGCTATTATCGAATTGGAACAAGGAATACGCCAAGGTCTCAAGCATCAGACACTGCTTGGTGCAACAGGTACAGGCAAAACGTTTACTGCAGCTCAAGTTATCGCAAAGCTGAATCGTCCAACTCTCGTAATTGCTCATAATAAGACACTAGCTGCTCAGTTATGCTCAGAGTTTAAGGAGTTTTTTCCGAACAACGCAGTGGCATATTTTGTTTCCTATTACGATTACTATCAGCCGGAGGCTTACATCCCTTCTTCTGATACATTTATTGAGAAGGATTCAAGTATCAATGATGAGATCGATCAGCTTCGACACTCAGCGACATCATCGCTGTTTGGTAGACGTGATGTGATCATCGTAGCCTCTGTTTCTTGTATATATGGTCTCGGTTCTCCATCTGACTATGGATCGTTATTACTTGATCTGAGAGTTGGAATGGAGAAGCCACGCAATGAAATTCTGCACCGGCTAGTAGATATACAGTATCAACGCAATGACATTAATTTTGTGCGCGGATCATTCCGTGTCCGTGGTGATGTAATTGAGATTTTCCCAGCATCAGGGAGCGAACAAGCGGTGCGAGTAGAATTGTTCGGAGATGAAATTGAACGTATAACAGACATTAATGTAGTTACTGGAGAAATTGTTGGTGAACGAGATTATATTGCTATTTTCCCTGCTTCACACTTTGTGACGCATGAAGATAAAATGAAGATTGCCATTGTAAATATAGAACGTGAATTAGAAGAGCGATTGGCGGTACTGCGAGATAGGGGTAAGCTGCTTGAAGCACAGCGACTAGAACAACGTACAAGATACGATATCGAAATGATGCAGGAAATCGGTTTTTGTTCTGGTATTGAGAACTATTCCGGACCATTGACGTTCCGTGAGCCAGGAGCTACGCCTTATACATTACTGGACTACTTCCCAGATGATTGGCTCGTCATGATTGATGAATCCCATGTGACATTACCGCAAATTCGGGCGATGTATAATGGGGACCGAGCACGTAAAGAAGTACTTGTCGAACATGGCTTCCGGTTACCATCTGCACTGGATAATCGACCTCTTCGATTTGAAGAATTCGAAGCTAAGGTTAATCAGACCATATATATATCAGCGACACCAGGGCCTTATGAGCTAGAGCATTGCCCGACTATGACTCAACAAATCATTCGTCCAACTGGCTTGCTCGATCCAATTATTGAAGTGCGCCCAACTAAGGGTCAAATCGATGATTTAATTGAAGAGATTCGCAAGCGGATCGCGGTAGATGAGCGCGTACTTGTAACGACTTTAACGAAGAAAATGTCCGAGGATTTGACTGATTATCTCAAAGAAATCGGGATTAAGGTGCGCTATTTGCACTCGGATATTAAGACGCTTGAACGGATGCAAATTTTACGTGATTTACGATTAGGTGTTTTTCACGTTTTAATTGGGATTAACTTGTTAAGAGAAGGACTTGATCTGCCTGAAGTATCACTGGTTACGATTCTAGATGCAGACAAAGAAGGGTTCTTGCGTTCTGAACGTTCGCTGATTCAGACAATCGGGCGTGCAGCACGGAATTCTAGCGGGATTGTAATCATGTATGCAGATAAAATGACGGATTCAATGACCAAGGCGATTCAAGAAACGGAGCGTAGACGTGAAATTCAGCATGCTTACAATGTGAAGCATGGTATAACTCCGCAGACAATTAACAAGAAGGTTCGCGATGTGATTGAAGCGACGAAGGTTGCGGAATCCAAGGCAGATTACCTAGGTAGCATGAAGGATGCCAGCACTAAGATGAGTAAGAAGGAACGACTTAGTCTGATCGAACGTCTAGAGAAAGAAATGAAAGATGCAGCGCGAAACTTGCAGTTTGAACGAGCCGCAGAGCTGCGCGATGTGGTATTGGAGTTAAAAGCGGAAAGCTGAGAGAGGTGCTATTGGGTTGGCTAGAGATCAAATTGTTATTAAAGGTGCACGTGTTCATAATCTAAAGAATATCGATGTAACGATCCCTAGGGATCGATTTGTAGTGTTAACAGGACTTAGTGGCTCGGGTAAGTCTTCTTTGGCATTCGATACGATCTACGCTGAAGGTCAGCGTAGATATGTAGAATCCTTGTCTGCTTACGCACGTCAATTTCTAGGTCAGATGGATAAACCTGATGTGGATTCAATAGAAGGATTATCTCCAGCAATTTCAATCGATCAGAAAACAACAAGTCGCAATCCTCGATCAACGGTAGGTACAGTGACTGAGATTTATGACTATCTGCGGTTATTGTTCGCACGGATTGGTCGTCCGCATTGTCCGACTCATGGAATTGAAATCACCTCACAGACGGTTGAGCAGATGGTTGACCGGATTATGGAATATCCTGAGAAGACACGTTTGCAAATTCTTGCGCCTCTCGTATCGGGGCGTAAGGGGGAGCATACTAAGCTTCTAGCTGATATGCAGAAACAAGGCTTTGTTCGGGCACGAATCAACGGTGAAACGGTGGATCTATCCGATAAGATTGAGCTAGAGAAGAATAAGAAGCATAGTATCGAGATCGTGGTTGATCGGATTGTGGTTAAACCAGATGTTGCATCACGTTTGGCTGATTCGCTAGAGACTGCTTTGAAGCTAGCTGATGGTAGAGTCATTGTGGATATCATCGATCAAGAAGAATTGCTGTTTTCACAAAACTTAGCTTGTCCTGAATGCGGCTTCTCAATTGAAGAATTAGCGCCTAGAATGTTCTCATTTAACTCTCCATTCGGTGCATGCCCGGAATGTGACGGGCTTGGCTCACAGATGATTGTCGACCCGGATCTACTCATCCCTAATCCGCAGTTAACTATTGAAGAGGGTGCTTTTGAAGCGTGGGCAGGCGCAACATCGAATTACTACCCGCAATTCTTAGCTTCAGTCTGCGCTCATTACAAAATTAAGCGTGATGCTCCTGTAGCTGAACTGTCACCTGAGCATATAAAGGTTATTCTTTATGGAACAGGCGGAGAGAAGATTAAGTTTAAATATGAGAGTGATTTTGGTGTGACGAAAGAGGCTATTGTGCCTTTTGAGGGTATTATACGGAATTTAGAACGCCGATATCGAGATACGTATTCCGATTCCATGAGAGAACATATCCAGAACTATATGAGCTCTAAGAATTGTCCGAAATGCAAAGGACAGCGTCTAAAGCCGGAGTCACTTGGCGTGACAATTGGCGGGAATAATATTGCCCATGTAACGTCTTTATCAATTGGTGATTCACTTGACTGGTTTGCTCAGCTAGAGCTCTCTGACAAAGAGAAGACCATTGCGCAATTGATTCTCAAAGAAATTAAGTCGAGACTTGGCTTCCTAGTGAATGTAGGACTTGATTACTTAACCATGCATCGTGCGGCAGGTACATTGTCTGGTGGAGAAGCGCAGCGGATTCGACTAGCGACCCAGATTGGTTCATCTCTAATGGGTGTACTGTATATTCTGGACGAGCCTAGTATTGGACTGCACCAACGGGATAATGCGAGATTAATTCAGACGCTTGAGCATATGCGAGATCTCGGTAATACCTTGATCGTTGTTGAGCATGACGAAGATACGATGATGGCAGCAGACTATATTATCGATATTGGACCAGGTGCAGGAATTCACGGTGGTCAGATTGTTGCTGAAGGAACACCTGAAGAAATCATGAATAACCCGAACTCACTTACGGGCCTATACCTCAGTGGTAAGAAGTTCATTCCAATTCCACTCGAAAGACGTAAACCTGACGGTAAGTGGTTAGAGGTTAAAGGTGCTAAGGAAAATAACCTGAAGAACGTGACCATGAAGGTGCCTATTGGCTTGTTTACATGTGTAACAGGTGTATCAGGTTCTGGCAAAAGTACATTAATTAATGAAATATTATATAAGAGCTTAGCACGAGAATTAAACCGTGCGACGAAGCTAAGACCTGGCCAGCATAAAGAAATTACTGGGATGGAGCATGTGGAGAAAGTGGTTGAGATTGATCAATCCGCGATTGGTCGTACGCCACGTTCGAATCCAGCTACGTACACAGGTGTGTTTGATGATATCCGGGATGTATTTGCTTCGACCAATGAGTCCAAGGTTCGTGGGTATAAGAAGGGCAGATTTTCTTTTAACATTAAGGGTGGGCGCTGTGAGGCGTGCAAAGGAGATGGCATCATCAAGATTGAGATGCACTTCTTACCAGATGTATATGTCCCTTGTGAGATTTGCAAAGGCAAACGATACAATCGCGAGACACTTGAAGTGAAGTATAAGGGTAAGAATATATCCGAGATTCTTAATCTAACGGTTGAGGACAGTTGTGAATTCTTCCGCAACATTCCGCGCGTACATCGCAAGCTGCAGACGCTCTTTGATGTGGGGCTAGGCTATATGAAGCTTGGTCAGCCAGCGACAACGATGTCTGGCGGTGAGGCACAGCGTGTGAAGCTAGCGGCAGAACTGTATCGCCGCTCTACTGGCAAGACGATCTATATTCTCGATGAGCCGACCACGGGTCTGCATATCGATGACATCGCTCATCTGTTGAAAGTGCTCCACCGTCTCGTAGATAACGGTGATAGTGTACTTGTCATCGAGCATAACCTCGATGTAATCAAGACCGCGGACCATGTCATCGACCTAGGTCCGGAAGGTGGATTTCGCGGCGGTACGATTATCGCCGCAGGCCCTCCAGAAGAAGTCGTTCGCGTAAAGGGTTCTTATACAGGCCATTACCTTGGACCTGTTCTAGAACGCGACCGTACAAGAACGCTTGACTTCACGGAGCGGCTTGCTGAGCTAGAGTGTACTCCTGAGCCGCAGTTATAGGCTAGTTAGTTTAGCCGAGCAATTCATATTCATGAAAAGACTAACCCGAAAGTAGATCATTCTACTTTTGGGTTAGTCTTCTTATGTTAATGATATAGAATTGATATCTTTCAGCTCATAAATTATTTGAAGTATAGTTTTGAGACAAATATCATTGCAAAAATAAGTAGAATTCTTGACAAACTTGTTACACCATCGAAAATCACTTGCAACATAAGAAAGTTAAGGATAACATAAAAAATAGAATAAAATGAATATTGGATCTAGTATGAGGGAGGTCTACCCATGTTTTTAGCTGAAGAAGCTTCGAAAAGTTCGTTTACTATGTTCGATCCGTTTATCCTTATCTTTACCGTTCTTATTGCAATTGGACTCGTACGTTTAATGATGGCTACTAAGAAGAACAAACTTGCAATTGGTTTTGCAGGCGTTAGTTTAATCGTATTTATCGCAATGGATTTTATCATGATTTCAGGGTGGTAAGAAATACATCCATGATAAAATAAAAGCCCTAGGCTAAGGAATCGTTAAGAACTGGACCCATCCAATCAGGACGGCATATCCGCTTCTATTTGATCCCATAGTTCTGAGGGCTTTTTGTACTTTTATATGTATGATCTCTTAACTTCTGTAAGTCCTATTTAGCTTTATCGTTGTATGTTCGCATTTTAGCTAGTAAATCTCTTGCTGAATAACCGTTAACTCCTGCATTAATTCGAGTGGCAACTAAATCACCGGGATTGTTAATCCCTTCTTTGATCGTGATATATAAGTTGATTCCTAATTCTTTGCCTACTTGTAGAGTAGTATCGGAGTAACTACCATACGGGAATGATAATATTTTACTTGTATTACCTAACTCTGAGACCAAAAGATCATTAGCCTTTGATAAATCTTCTTTTAATCGATTATAATATTCTTCTTGCGTCTCTACTCGCTTCTGTTCTTTTAAATAAATTGGACCTGCTAGTAGAGGGGCGGAATTACCCTTCTTGTCTACGGGTACGTATTTATGACTATCATAAGTATGACTGTAAAAGCTCATGCCTTTAGCACGCATTTCACGCATTTGCTCCCACTTTAGATGAGGAATAATATCAGGGTTATAAATATCTGTCGATTTCACGATGATGAAATTCGTTGCTGGCATCTTATGTTTTTGTAAAATCGGATATGCATTCTCGTAAAAATCCTCATACCCATCATCGAATGTTAGCACAACCGCATTTGGTGGAATTTCTTTCTTTTTCCCTGTTATAAATTCTTCGAACTGTTCGATAGAAATCACGTTATAACCGTTATCTTCTAGCATTGTTAAATGCTTGTCGAACAAATCAGTGGATACAGCAATTTTTCCATCAGTATTCTTGATTTCGTGGTACATGAGGACGAGTGCCTTGTCCTTGTAGTGGATGGGTCCGTTCGCGACATTCGTTTGATCCATAGCAGGACTGAGCGTATTTGTCGTTAATAATAGGAATAATAATAATGACTTAATCATGAAACGACTCCTCATTCATTATAATATTTGGTAATTATAGCATATAACTAAGATGATGTGGTCAGGTATGTTGCCAAAAGTTAAGTTGCAAGCGTACACTTAAGCTAGCGGAACTTTACGCTATCAAGGAAAGGAAATGAATATGTCGAGTATACAAATTGAAGATATAGAATTATTAGCTCCTGCGGGAGATTGGGATTGCATGCGTGCTGCTGTAGCAAATGGCGCTAATGCTATCTTTTTTGGAGTGGAGAAATTTAATGCAAGAGCAAGGGCGCATAATTTTCGGATGGAGGATCTACCCGATATTATGTCGTTCTTACATTTATATGGTGTTAAAGGCTTTCTTACGTTTAATATTCTCGTTTTTGAGGACGAGCTTGCGGATGCCAAATTATTAATTGAAGCATGTATAGAGGCAGGTGTGGATGCTGTCATTGTGCAGGATCTTGGACTTGTTCGAATGATTCGTGAGCTATCACCTGATTTTCCGATTCATGGATCAACACAGATGACGATAACTTCACCTGAAGCCGTGGAATTCACAAAGCCTTATGGGCTTGAGCGAGTTGTACTTGGACGTGAAAACAACCTGAAGCAAATTAAGATGATTGGTGATCAAGCTAGATTGCCGATGGAAGTGTTTGTGCATGGAGCATTATGTGTGTCTTATTCTGGTCAGTGCTTAACCTCTGAAATGTGGGGAGGTCGATCAGCGAACCGTGGTGAATGTGCACAAGCATGTCGCTTACCGTATGATTTGATGGTAGATGGCGAGCAGAAGCCAATGGGTGATGTAACTTATTTGTTATCACCGAAGGATTTAGCTGCGTTAGATATCGTACCTGAGTTAATTGAAGCGGGTGTAAGATCGTTTAAAATCGAAGGTCGGATGAAACAGCCTGAATATGTAGCGAATGTGGTGAGTAAATACCGCAAGGCGATCGATCGTTATTTTGAAGGTAAGGGTGAGCGTGCAACGCAAGAGGAATTACGTGAGCTTCAGCAGAGCTTCTCTCGTGGCTTTACACATGGCTTCTTAGAAGGAACGGATAATAAGAAACTAGTTGAAGGTACATTCCCTAAGAGTCGTGGTGTATTTCTTGGCCGTGTGAAGCAATTGCTTCGTGATGGAGCCATTGTCGAGCTTGAAGCACCAATTAAACGCGGAGATGGAATCGTGTTTGATGCTGGCGATCCGACGAAGAAGGAAGAAGGCGGTCGTGTCTACGACATTCGTCGCAATGGCGTTAAGATTGAAGGCGAAGCAGAAGGCGGTCTCATTGAGATAGTACCTGGACGCAATGACGTTAATCTAACGCGCGTACACGTAGGTGATCGCGTGTGGAAGACGAGCGATCCTGCGCTTGAGAGACGAATGCGCGCTACGTATGAGACAGACAAGCCGTACCGTGTGTTCCCGGTACAGATCGAAATAAGCGGCGCCGAAGGCCAGCCGCTTGTGACACGGTGGACGGACATGTCCACCGGATACAATGTGCGCATTGACTCCGAGCTATTGCTCGAGTCTGCGCTCAAGCGCCCCATGAACGCAGAGCTGTTCATGGAGCAGTTTGGCCGCCTCGGGGGCACGGTGTTTGCCCTCGAGGCAGTTGACGTGCATCTGGACGGGGACTTACTCGTCCCGATGCGCGAACTGAACGCAATGCGCCGCCGTGCGGTCGCATTGCTCGAAGACGCACGCCAGGCACCGCCGGCGTACGAGAAGCACCGCATCGATGCCTACGGCGATGCGCGTATTGGCCAGCAGCAGAATCTGCTGGCTGAGCGTCACACAGCACAGATGACAGTGCTGTGCCGTAACATCGACCAAGTCCATGCGGCATTGGCCGAAGGGGTTGAACTCATCTATGCAGATTTTGAGTTCATCAAGCAATTCCCTGCTGCTGTTGAGGCTGCGCGCGCAGCCGGTAAGCGAATCGCGCTTGCTACACCGCGTATTCATATGCCGAAGGAGAATGGCTATTTCCACAATATCCTGAAGCTGAAGCCTGACGCAGTGCTCATCCGCAATACAGGAGCCTTATATTTCTTCTTGAAATATCGCGCTGAGAATCCTGATGAGCCAATGCCTGAGCTTATCGGTGACTTCTCATTGAATATTGCTAACCATAAGGCAGCGGCTCTGTTCTTAGATACAGGTTTAAGTCGTGTAACGCCGTCTTATGATCTGAATATCCAGCAGATGGTTGATCTACTGCAAAACTCAGATACAAGTAAGCTTGAAGTTGTTATCCATCAGCATTTACCAATGTTCCATACCGAGCATTGCGTGTATTGTACCTTCCTAAGTGAAGGAACGGACTATACGAATTGTGGTCGTCCTTGTGAAGAGCACCGAGTATCGTTACAAGACCGCATTGGGATGTCCCATCCAGTTCGTGTCGATGAAGGCTGCCGGAACACGGTATATAATGCAATCGATCAATCTGGTGCTGAATATCTCAATCACTTCCTAGAGCTAGGAGTACCTAGCTATCGTGTTGAATTCCTTGAGGAAACACCAGAGAAGGTTCAAGAAGTACTACGCCTTTATCGCAGCGCGATTGCTGGTGAGATTTCGGGGACACAAGTATGGAAAGCACTTAAAGCAACCAATCAGCTTGGTGTTACTCGTGGCCAGTTAGTTAAATGGGGCCGTGTAGATAATATCGATTAATAATGTTTAATGAACATAGCAGTAAATAAGCCGGAGTGTCCTTGAGGGGACATTCCGGCTTTTTTTGTCTTTTGAAAAGAGGATAAAGCTATTGTTGGCGTTACCTTAGTGTCGATGTTGTATCTAATTGATACAGCACAGCGCATAACAACACAGCGCAGTACATCAGATCGCCCTATTTGCGTTTATTTTAAACAGATGGAATTAATGTGATGTTCCAGTACGTTTCTCATACGTTCATAGTTCACGCGTCTAGGCTCGAGCATTGCATGCAGCGCAAGTCCATCAACAATGGCATACAGTTTCTCTGCTTCAAGCTCTTGATCGATGTCATTCTTCAGTAGATTAACTTGTTCTAGGTAGCCAAGCAGCTTTTGGATACTGTTATAAATACCGTCATGCTGTGCATCATAATGATCTTCTTTATGCCTTAAATGAGCGGTAAATGCAAACCAAACCTCCATTTCAGCTAGTGTTTCATTTGTAGTAGGTACGAGCTCATATAGTATTTGTATGACTTTTTCTTTAGGAGGCAGTTCTTGCATGGCAATTCTCGTAATTCGAGCTGTGGCTCGCTCCTTTACAAGCTCCATGGCATAGTTAAGCAATCCGTCTTGGGTTGGGAAATCATGACGTAGTGAACCTAGTGATAGATTAGCTTCTTTGGCAATGTTTCTTAATGTAGCACCTGCCATACCCTGTTCCAGAATAACGTTCCACATGGCTTCTGCAATTCGTTGTTTACGTTTATCATGATCTACTTGTTTTGGCATGTCCTTAGTGTAACAGGAATGAATCTCTTTTTCTATTTTTTAGTACAATTGTATTAAATAAAACCAAATGCTATAATGACTTCAATATTCAGTTATTTTAGGGGGTAAATTTTGAATTTTATCATCGCACTTATTATCGCTTGTGAAGTTGCTTTTTGGATCGTTATTATTGCTGGACTTATGTCTCGGTATGTGTGGAATCGGGCTAAGCTAGGCGTGTTTTTCTTAGCCTTGACCCCTGTTATTGATCTTATCTTACTGATCGCAACTAGTATTGATCTATACAACGGTGCGACAGCAACTATTGCTCATGGGATTGCCGCTGTATATATCGGGGTATCGATTGGTTTTGGTAAATCCATGATTAACTGGGCGGATGAGATGTTTCGGTATTATGTGACCAAGCAAGGCTTAAAGCCTGCTAAGCGCTACGGCATGGAGCTCGCGAAGCATTACTTGCAAGGCTTCGTTAGACATATCGCAGCATTTTTTATAGGTGCGGGACTTTTGGTCGGCATGATTTATTTCATCCAGGACCCGGTTCGGACAGAAGCCTTATATGAGATCTTAAGGGTATGGGGAATTGTACTCGGGATTGATCTGATCATAACAATCAGTTACTTTATTTGGCCTAGGCAGGCAAAGGTTTAACTGTCAGGTTGAAGATATACCTACGTTATAAGGAGCCGTCCTTGATCTGAACTGCACCCCAGTGGTTAGAAACAACTAACAATTTGGGGTGAGGTTCAACCTGTTGTTGATCAAGGACAGCTCTTTTTTCTTTTGCTATAAAGCATTTCTTCTTGGTCACTTAATCTGCACGCGAAATGGCTTTTTGATAAAAGACGGATAGCTGGTAATAGGGAATGTTAATAAACCCTCATATTCTGCTTTAGGAATGCTGAATTCCGTATCTATTGAGCCTTCGGCAGTGTTTGAAGAAGACGTTCTGTAGGGTTCTATATTAAATTTTGTGCCGCTCTCATCTTGAAATTCACCCTCGACGATAGTATACATCGTGTTATCCCAAGGCTGGATTCCAGTGATCTGAAGGTTAAATGATGACATGGACGCTTGATGATCGACTCTGGTTATTTTGACCTGATCATCAGGACTTGTAATGATCTCCCCTTTGACTGGATCAATAACTAGCTTGAGTTGATCACGATCCAAGGCGGATAGAGTACTTCCTTCAAGATATAGGTGTGTGGGCTTGTCAAAATAATTACTTTCAAAGTAAAAGATGGCTTCACCACTCTCTGTTGGTCCTGATGCTAAGGGCCAGTTGAGGACTTCTCCCTTATCATTGATTATTTTCAAATCACGGTAGCCTAGAATTTGCTTCGTGTTAGCTGGATCTGCTGTAACCTTAACAATAATTCGAGTTGGATAGATGGTTGCTTCTGTGAATGTTATTGTTTGTCCTTCGATTTCGATGGTCTCGTGAACGTTAAGCACTTCCTTAAGTCCCTTGAACTTATCTACATCAATTTCGAATGGTATTTCCCATTTCGTATCGTAACCAGGCAGTTCAGCGCGAAAAATAGCTTGTTCAGGATAAATAGCTTCATTTTCAGTAAATTGGACATCCGCTACGCCGGTCTGGAAGTGAGCATTATCTTTACCCTCAGGCGTTATAGTGGGGCTGCCAGAATGTGAGATTGCGTGTTCAATATCAGGAAAAGCAGAATTTTCAAAGCTGATCTGTATTCTGGCAAAGTTCTCGATAAGTACCACTTGGGGATCAATCGTTTCGATTGTATAGAAAGCATTCATTCTAACTTCATCCATAATGATGGCATCTAATGTGATTCGAATACCGTCATGCTCATCGGATTTACCAATCGCTTGCATAAAGTCATTTTCTACAGCGGAGTTAAGCCCGCGGTCATACTGAATCAGTTTTACTATCTCATTTAGTCCAGGAATTTGGCTGACCAGAGATGCAAAGGCCGTAGATACTCGTACAGAAGTAACAAATACGGTGATCAACGCTATACTGGCGACTGCTGACCATACACGTCTGAATATTTTTTTGCGACGAAATTGAGCTTGACGAATGCCACGATAAATATAATCATCCAGTAATTCAGGTATGGGGATTTCTTGATACTGCATCCGGGTTTCATGAAAATCAGTTGAATTCCCGGTTGTTTCGTGCCGTTGGTCAGACATAGGTTTCACCGTCCTTTACCATCTGCTTGCGAAGCAGTGTTAGTGCTTTAGTTAATCTTGTTTTGATGGTGCTGTCTGGAATGCCGAGCAGCTCCGCTATCTGTGCGGTTGTCAGATCTTCTAAGTATTTTAAAATAACCAATTGTTTAAGTTGGGGCTCTAATCGATCGATTTGCATGCGTACATTTATAAAATCAACATTGAATGTGGTTGCTTGCTCAATGAATTCGTCGTTCGTATGGGTTCGGCTGCGATGCTTTAACTCATCCATGCAATAGTTGAGTAGGATTCTTGTGATCCATGTGCCGAAGTATTGAGGCTCCCGTAGCTTGCGAATTCCTTTATAGGCACGATAGGTAGTTTCTTGAATCGCTTCAAGAGCATCCTGCTCGTTCTGCAAATGCGCATAAGCAATACGATATAGCTTGTCTTTCTCAGTGTTCATTAGCTTGGTGAAAGCTGTGTCATTGCCTTTACATGCAAGCTGTACTAGCTGTGTTAACTCTTCGTTCACATTTTTCCTCCGTTCTCTGTATAATCTAATCGTTTTTGTTCTCTATATTTGTTAGACTGTAAAGTAGGAAAAATAGTTTTAATTTTAAAATTACTTACTAGTCATAAGCTACTAAAGGGGATGCTACAATGTTACTAGCAAAGAACGATAAACTTGTTCTGATTGGTGATTCTATTACTGATTGTGAACGGCAAAGACCATTTGGTGAAGGGCGTAATGGCGCTCATGGCAAAGGCTATGTATCGATAGTCGATAGCATGCTGCAGGCTGTATATCCAGAACTAGCGGTTCGAGTTATTAATATGGGGTCTAGCGGTAATACGGTAAGAGACTTAGCAGCGCGTTGGCAAACAGATGTAATTGATTTGGAACCGACTTGGGCTTCGATTATGATCGGGATCAACGATGTCTGGCGTCAGTTTGATTCCCCGTATCAGACCGAAAAGCATGTATATATAGAAGAGTATGAACGTACTTTGCGAGAGCTTATAGAGCAGACGCTCCCTAAGGTCAAAGGTCTTATTCTTATGAGCCCTTTCTATATAGAGCCAAGTGAGCAGGATGCGATGCGCATGAAGATGGATCAATATGGACAAGTCGTTAAGCGGATTGCGGATGAATATAACATTGTTTATATCGATACACAAGCTGCATTCGCTGAGGTGCTGAAGCACTTATACCCTGGTGCAATGGCATGGGACCGTGTACATCCGAATCCAACTGGACATATGGTTATTGCTAAAGCATTCTTGGATGCGATCGGATTTGAGTGGAAGAAATAAAACAAATTCATGAACTTGAATTGGGATAAGAAAGATCGGATGGCCTTTTATAGCTGTCCGATCTTTTTTTATTTTAATAAGAAGTTTAGACAATCAGTGAAGGTTTGTTATATACCTCTGATAAGAGTGCAGTAAATGACAGTAACCATAACAATAGATGTAGTACTCTTTGATTAGCGATTCTATTATTAGAAATCGTATGTATAAGTTCAGCCAATAAAAGAACTTGATTATTATAACTCATTAGTTTATTGTATAAATAAAGTTAATTACTTAAAGTAAGTTAATGCAAGGTTAAAGTAAACATAAAAAAGAAAGCATATAAAGAAAGCATAAAGGGAGCGTACATAACATGACAACATTCGAAGCACTAGTTAAAGAACGCCGATCTGCAATGAAATTTATACCTGATGTTGAAATTTCAGATCGCGATTTAGAGGATATATTCGCACTAACCAAATTTGCACCTTCTGCATTTAATTTGCAGCATGCACATTATGTTGTTGTTAAGGACTCAATAATTCAGGATCAACTATATGAGGTTGCCAATAAACAGCATAAGATTAAGAGCGCTTCGGCCGTTATTATGGTGCTCGGAGATAAGCTTGCTTATCAGGATGTGGCCCGTATGAACGAGGGTTTCTTGCATTTGGGGGTAATGAGCAAGCAAGAGTATGATGCTGAAGTGAATAATGTAACTCAGTTCTATGAAATGCGTGGTCAGGAGTTTATGAAGGAAGAGGCGATTCGTAATAGCAGTATTTCAGCAACTCACTTTATGTTGACTGCCAAGTCTAAGGGATGGGATACCTGTCCTATGATTGGATTTGATCCAGAGGCCATTAGACAAATTCTCCATATTCCGGATCGCTATGAAATTACAATGATGATTACCCTTGGTAAGGGTGATAGTACAAGGCTTAGACCTAGAGGCTATCGCAAGCCAGTTGGCGAGTTTGTTACGATAGGCTCTTTCTAAGATAAGTAAAGATGATATAGACACTCTAATAGAGATCACCGTTAAGGAAAATAGTGTAAATAGTGGATATATGTATTATATTGATATTTGTATCTAACTATTTATAACTATTCATTAATGGGGAGTCGAATGGATTGAATGTGTTCTTTATAAGAAATGCTTGGCGCTATAGGAAGGTGCGGCATCCGCTTCTACTTGTTGTCATTGTCTGCTTATTATTCACGACAGCATGTCAGACTACATCAACGTTTAATTCAACAGCATCACCTAATAAGGGACCTTATGTAGAGTCATTAGAGAATGTGCCTAGCTTAGCTTCACCAGTTGTAACTGATCCTGCAGAATCACTAGCTTCGCCAACGCCTTCGGTTACACCGCAGGAAATCGCAACATTGGCGCCAACACCAACTCCCAAGGATGAAGAAGTGTCTATCGTTATAATGGGTGACATCCTACTTGGTGATACGGTATATCCGCATCTGGAGCGTAATGGACTAGATTATCCTTATCGGGAAATTAAACCGATCTTAGAGAAGGCGGATGTTGCAGTTGGCAACTTGGAATTTGCAGTAACAACCAGAGGGGTTAAGGAGAATAAAACGTGGACCTTTCGTGCAGGTCCGGAGGTATTACCTCCTATGAAGGAAGCGGGCTTTGATGCCGTAAGCTTGGCGAATAATCATGCAATCGATTATGGACGTCAAGGTCTACTCGACACTTTGGACAATGTTAGCCAAGCTGGAATCGGCTTGTTCGGGGCTGGGCATAACGAGGAAGAGGCTTATTCGCCGTGGGTTGTCGAGCAGGGAGGCAAGAAGTTCGCCTTCCTCGGCTTCAGTAGAATCGTTCGCTCTGAGACATGGAAGGCGATCGGTGATCAGCCTGGTGTTGCCGAAACCCATCAACAAGAGCGTGCGGTTGCAGCGATTAAGCGAGCGAAGGAAACTAATGATGTCGTGATTGTTTATCCTCATTGGGGGACAGAAAATACGACGAAGGTAGAACCGTATCAGCGTCATTTGGCACAAGCTTATATAGATGCGGGTGCTGATCTTATCATTGGTGCTCATCCTCATATGCTGCAGGGCATAGAGCAATACAAAGGTAAATGGATCATGTACTCACTCGGGAACTTTATTTTTCAAACAATAGAAGAAAGACCATTAACGTGGGAAACAGTTATTTTTGAAGCGAGATTTGCTAAGGATGGGGCGGTCAGCATTAAGCTTCATCCGTTCATAACGACCGCTGCACAGCCGAAGAAGATGCAAAGAGAAGCAGAGAGACGATTGTTTGAACGATTAACGGACATTTCATTTGGTGTTAAGATTAACGAAGATGGTGATGTTCAGGTATCTGCACCATAATGGCATCTGTATTAAAGGAAGAATGCTCTCTTGATCCGTATTGGATTAAGGGAGCTTTCTTAGTTATATAGGTTTATATCGCAGAGCTCGTCAAATTGTCACGGTCTATTCACAATATTCGTTTAATATAGCCCAAGTGAGTCATAGGCAAGGTTTTATAATTAGAGCTATTCTTAATTAAGAATGAAGTCTTTAATAGGGGGTAGGGATGATCGGCCGTATAACAAAGATAAGATGGTTTGTTATCCTGCATAGTATTCTTGGTATTGGATACCTGAGTTTAAGCTCGGGTGTGCAAGCAGCAGATCAATCTACATCACTTCAACAATGGATTGATCAGTCGGAACCTGGCGTAACCTTGAAAGTTCCATCAGGGACTTATCAAGGACCTGTTACAGTTAATAAGCCTCTCAAGCTTCTCGCAGATAAGGATGTCATTTTGCAAGGTGACGGAGATGAACCACTATTAACGATTCAGTCTGATCATGTTTCGATTAATGGTCTTCAATTGGTTGATGAACGGGATCGCGATCCTAAAGAAGCAACTGTACTGGTGATGGGTAGCGATAACGTAATAAGCCAAGTCTCCATACGGACGAATGGGACAGGTATCCAGCTGCGCGAAGCTAGTCGGAATACACTGGATAACGTAAACATTGAAGGTTTAACTTCAGCTAAAGGGATAGATGGTTCGGTTATGCGAGGCAATGGTATCGATTTGTGGGAATCTTACAGTAATCAAATTGTTAATAGTTATATTGACAATATGTATGATGCCATTTATTTGGAGAATAGCAACGACAACCAAATTCGTCATAATGAAGCACGTAATTCTCGTTATGGCTATCATCTCATGTTTACGAAGAACAACGTGATTGAAGACAATGTTGGGTTCCATAATGTAACAGGTGCAATGGTTATGGGTTCGGAAAGCATTCGTGTACAGAACAACAACTTCGCTAAGCAGAACGAGAATGTGAACTCGCAGGGGATTCTGCTGTTCGATGTGAAGCAAACCGTAGCAAAAAATAATCGAGTCGAAGGCAATCGTGTAGGGCTCTATGTTGAATCATCGAGCGATAATCGAATCCTTGATAATGAACTAACTCTGAATTTTATCGGCATTCAAATGATTGATTCTTCAAACAATGAATTAACGGGTAATGAATTTATTTCTAATGTTATTCAGGCGCAGGCTGAAGCTAGCTCAGACAATAAGGTTGAGGCTAACTACTGGGATGATATGCAGGGGATTGATCTTACTGGAGCAGGTAGAAGTGATATTGCCTATCAAATCAATCCGTTTTACATAACGTTGACGAATGAGGTTAAAGCCTTCCAATTATTTTTTGGATCTCCTGGTATGGAATTTCTCGAAAGCTTATTTTATAATCCGAACGAATCATGGCTGAAGGATAGCTCACCGCTTATGCAGTCGCATATAGCCAAGGGGGCTGAGAGTGGGGCTTCAGATCCAAGTGCATTATGGCTTGGCGCAATACTTTTGTTGTTAAGTGTATTTGCTATATATAAATGGGGGGTTATACAAAAATGAAAAAAATGTTGATGGGAATCTTATTGGTGGCTGTACTGGCGATTATTACTACTGGATGTGGCTCGAAAACTGCGGCACCTGTAGAAATTAATGAAGCTGTTGATAAATGCGATATTTGTAGTATGACAGTAAAGAATGATCACAATGCAACTGAAATTATATTAAAGAATGGGAAGGCATTAAAGTTCGATGATATTGGCGATATGTTTGTATGGACGAAGAAGAATGGTACAAGCGATGTCGATGTACAGTTTGTTCGTGATTATAAGTCGCAAGAGTGGATTCAACTGCAAGACGCTACTTTCGCTTATGACCCAACCTTCAAGACACCTATGGCATATGGCGTAAATTCTTTTAAAGATAGCAAAGAAGCCGAAGCATTTATTAGTGAACAGAAAACAGGCAAATTGCTGACAGTGAAAGATTTGGATAGCCACAGCTGGGAAAGAAGTAAGGGTATGATGATGGAGAAGATGGGCGATATGAAGGACGGTCATGGTGATGCTGGTCATAAGAAGGCAGAGCATAGCGACGTCAAAAAATAAAAAGGTGTGAAATGCGTTGAACGTTCTTATTGTAGCGTTACGTGAGGTCAAACTAGGTTTTCGGAATCCATGGGCTTATTCTTTTCTAGCCCTTTTTTCTTTTTTTAGTCTTGCTCTTTTGTTGATTCAGTCTCAGAGTAGCCTGCAAGGCTATACGCATACCACAGGAACGATGCTGAATTTAATCCTGTATTTGTTACCTCTGATGACCTTGTTACTTGGATCGTTTGCAGTTACTGCAGAGAAGGAGGAGGGCGGATGGGCTCTTCTATCGACATTCTCTCTATCCACATTCGCTTTCTTATTAGGTAAGTATATTGGATTATTTCTTGTCTTGTCTGTTATTGTAGCGTTCGGATATGGTGTGTCAGGGGTGCTTGGTACTTTTCTAGGACAAGGCTATTCATTGTCGTCACTTGCTTTCTTCTTTTCATTTTCACTACTTATTGTATTTCTATTCTTAAGCATTGCTGTATGGATTGGAACCTTATCACGCAATCGTTGGCAAGCGCTAACCATTGGTGTAAGCGTTTGGTTTATTTATATAATTGGCTGGTCTAGCTTACTTATTGCTGTACTAGGTTTTGTTCAATATAGTCTGATTAAGCCTGTACTTGTAGGGTTGACCTTTCTGAATCCCGCAGAGTTAATCCGTGTGTTTATGGTAGTTAAAATGGGCGGCGGTTCGATTTTTGGACCGGAGTATTTTCAGTGGATCAAGTGGATTCAGAGCCCGTGGGGTGTGCCGGTATTTATTGGTGTATGCTTGTTATGGGTAGCAGTTGCCCTAGGAACAGCGATGCTGGTCTGGGAAAGGGGGAGGCGTCGTGGCTAATGCAATGGTGCATATGCTCGGGGTTAGCAAAACAATCGGTAAGCAACAGGTTGTCGCCCCATTTGATTTAGATCTTGGGCAAGGTCAAGTGCTCGCCTTATGCGGAGGCAATGGTGCCGGCAAGAGTACAATTATTCGCATGATTGTAGGTCTTTCTGAGCCATCCACGGGTACGGTAGAAGTAGGCGGTGTACAGTGGAAACGAGATCGCAAGACTTATGCAGAGACAATTGGCTATATGCCAGATGATTTTAATTTTGGTGCAACACTTACGGCGTGGGAGACGATCCGGTTCTATGCCTCGCTTAAAGGTGTGAATGAAGCAAGAGCGCTAGAGACACTTAAGATTGTTGATCTCGCAGAAGTGCGTCACAAGAAGGTTGCTGCTTTCTCGAAGGGTATGCGTCAGCGATTACTGTTCGCACAAGCACTGCTGGCTAAGCCGCCATTACTCGTTATGGATGAGCCAACTAATGGACTGGATCCTTATTGGACATCAACTTTCGCGAAACTTGTCTTACAGCTTAAAGCAGATGGACATACGATTGTATTCTCCACGCATCAGCTTGATGTGGCAGCAGAAGCAGCAGATGAAGCTATATTCTTAAATCAGGGTCATATATTGAGCCGGGGTTCAGTAGATGGGTATATCTCCACACATGGTGAACACGGACTGAACCATGTATTTGCTCAATTAATTGCTGGAAACAAGTAATTAATTGTATGATAATTAATCTAACGACAATAGAATCAATTTAATGGTTTCAATGAGTTATGAAATTGATTCAATCAAGCGTATTTAGGAAGGGAGTTAGTATGGGATGAAAAAACGCCAATCATGGATTATGCTGGTCTGTCTCCTTACGCTAAGCTTCTTGCTTGCTGCATGTAGTTCAGAAACAGATAGCGGTAAAGTTGATGCTGATCTTACTACAGATCCAGCTGTTGTTAAAATAAATGAAAGTGTCAGACTGACAACCAAAGTAACAGGACTTAAGACTTTTGATGATGTTGAGGTATATTTTGAAATTAAAAATCAAGATAAGAGTAAACGTGAACTAGTTCGAGTAGATAAATCAGATAAAGGTGTTTATTCAGGACCGACCAAGTTTACTGAAGCTGGAACACATGAAGTCATCGTTCATGTCATTAATCCAGATATCCATGCAACTATTAAGAAATCAGCTGAAGTCGTCCAATAGGTCATTTAGGTCATCCACATAAATAATGCACATCTCATCGCTATAGATTAGAATAGAAGATAGGGCTAAATTTATTTCATAACGTATTAGAATAGCTTAATTCAAGCTATATATAGACAAGTGTAGCAGTTCGATCTATATATAGCCTTGATTAAGTAGCTAAGGTTGTGATGCGGCTTATTATTTCTGAATATTCTAATAATAAGAGGTGACGCAGATGAATGGCAAAGTAGTTATTGTAACGGGCGGCTCGAATGGCATGGGTAAAGCTATGGCAGCACGATTTGCACAGCAAGGTGCAAGAGTAGCTATTACAGGGCGTACGCTGGATAAGCTGGAAGCGACGAAGCGGGAAATCGAGACCGCTGATGGTCAAGTGCTTGCGATTCAAATGGATGTACGTAATCCAGAAGATGTACAGCGGATGGTCGAACAAACAGTCGAGGCCTTTGGCACAATTGATTATCTCGTCAATAATGCTGCCGGTAATTTTCTAGTCGCTGCAGAGGACTTATCGATTAATGGATGGAATTCAGTAATTAATATTGTATTGAATGGAACGTTCTATTGCAGCTCGGCTGTCGGCAAGTATTGGATCGCGAATGGAATTAAAGGTAGTATTACGAATATGGTTGCAACCTATGCTTGGGATGCAGGTCCGGGCGTTATTCATTCTGCTAGTGCCAAGGCAGGCGTGCTGGCCATGACACGTACACTCGCTGTGGAGTGGGGGCATAAGTACGGTATTCGTGTGAATGCGATTGCTCCAGGTCCCATTGAACGGACTGGTGGTGCTGAGAAGTTGGCTTTCTCTGACGAAAATGCCAAGCGTATTATACAAGGTGTACCACTAGGGCGACTTGGAACGCCAGAAGAAATCGCAGGGCTTGCGGCATATTTATTTTCAGATGAAGCAGCCTATATCAATGGTGCATGTATCACAATGGATGGTGGCAGCTCGCTTCATCAGTATTTTGCATAACGGAAAAATACCTAAGAAAAGTATACTATACAATATGAATAGAACTTATTAGAAGCGCCGGTGCCTGAACTTGAGGTATCGGTGCTCTCTTTAATGCATACTCATCTAAGAAACGCCTCCATCTTATAAAGATAGGTAAAAGCCTTTCTCATGTTTGACAGCTAATTAAGGGTAGACTAGACTGAGATTGGTATGGTTTATTGTGTTAATCAGAAAGCAGAAAATTTCACTATACTTTCTCTGATTAACATTAAGAAACGCATCTGTCTTTAAGGACGGTGAAACCGTTTCTTCTTGGGATATAGAGCGGAGGGAAATTATTGATTGTCGACATCACATCGTGGAAACACGTATTTAAATTAGATCCTGATAAAACGTTATCAGATGAGCAATTAGAGCAAATTTGTACATCTGGAACCCATGGAATTATAGTAGGTGGCTCAACAGGGGTTACTTTTGATAATACAGTGGATTTACTATCTCGCATTAGGCAATATGAACTGCCATGTGTACTTGAAATTTCTCATAAAGAAGCGATTGTACCTGGTTTTGATATGTATCTAATTCCTGTTGTGCTCAATACGACTGATCCGAAGTGGATTGTAGGTCAACATGTGGATGCACTCAAAGAATACGGAGCCATTATCGATTGGGATGAAGTCCTGACAGAGGGGTACGTAATTTTGAATGCAGATTCGGCAGCGGCACGGATTACGAATGCAGAAACAACTGTTGATGTACAGGACGTGGTGGCGTATGCTAGAATAGCAGAACATTTGTTCCAAATGCCTATCTTCTATATTGAATATAGCGGGAAGTTTGGTGATATGGAGCTAGTAAGGCAAGTGCGAAGAACACTTCGGAATACACAGCTCTTTTATGGTGGGGGCATTGATGGTCTTGATAGAGCTAATGAGGCGGCAGCGGTTGCAGACACAATTGTTGTTGGCAATGCGATCTATGAGAACTTAGAGGGTGCCCTTCAAACGCTGGAGGTCCTGGGATTGGAGAGAAAACAATATGTTTAATTTTAGTAACAACATGAATATACAGCAATCTATTGAGAAGCTTAATCCACCTCAACGTAAAGCTGTCGAGGCTGTTGATGGCCCCTTGCTTATTATGGCGGGAGCGGGAAGTGGTAAGACACGGGTGCTAACACATCGCATAGCGAATTTAATTGCAGCGCGTAAAGTCGCTCCGTGGAGCATTCTTGCAATTACTTTTACGAACAAAGCAGCAAGAGAAATGAAAGAACGTGTGGACAAGCTCGTTGGTGGTTCTGGTAACGATGTTTGGGTATCAACTTTTCACTCCATGTGTGTACGGATTCTACGTAAAGATATCATTAGGATAGGATACGCGAGTAATTTCTCCATTCTAGATTCTTCTGATCAACTGTCCGTTATTAAAGGCTGTATGAAGGATTTTAACGTAGATATTAAGAAAGTCGAACCCAAAGCAGTCCAAGCAGAAATCTCTACGGCGAAGAATGAATTAATCTCCCCTGATAGCTATGAGAATAAAGCTGGTGCGGATTATTTCTTAGGCATTGTGGCTAAAGTATACAAGTCCTATCAGCGCAAATTAAAGAACAACAACTCGCTCGACTTTGATGATTTAATTATGAAGACGATTGAGCTGTTTAAAGAAGTACCTGAGGTCTTAGACTTTTATCAAAATAAATTCCAATACATTCACGTCGATGAGTATCAGGATACGAACCGTGCCCAGTATATGCTGTGCCGCATGCTTGCTGATAAACATCATCGCATTTGTGTAGTTGGAGATAGCGATCAATCCATTTACCGTTGGCGGGGCGCCGATATTACGAATATTCTGAACTTCGAGAAGGATTATCCTGAAGCGGAGACAATTCTCCTTGAGCAGAACTATCGTTCAACAGGCAATATTCTTCAAGCAGCGAATGCCGTTATTTCACTTAATACAGGACGTAAACCGAAGAATCTCTGGACGGATCAAGGCGAAGGAGCCAAAATCAAGCTGTATCAAGCAGATTCGGAGCATGCAGAAGGATACTTTATAGCTAGTGAGATTAATCGTAACCGTGCTCGCGGCAAAAATTTTGCTGATCATGCGATTCTATATCGTACGAATGCTCAGTCGCGGGTAGTCGAGGAAATTCTGATCAAGTCGGATATTCCGTATCAAATCGTTGGCGGAATCAAGTTCTATGATCGCAAAGAGATCAAAGACATTCTAGCCTATCTACGACTACTATCGAATCCGAATGATGACTTGTCTCTACAGCGTATTGTCAATGTACCTAAGCGTGGGATCGGTGATACGAGTGTGGAGCGGGTTGCTGAAGCGGCAGCTCGTCATGATGTATCGATGTTCTCGATGCTCGAAGCGATTGACTCTATTGAAATTACCCCTAGAGCCAAAAATGCACTGAGTGATTTCTATGAGGTTGTACTATCGCTTCATCATATGGTGGATTATTTATCCGTAACGGAATTAACGGAGAAAGTGCTAGAGCTCACGCAGTACCGGGAAGAATTAAAGAATGAGAAGACTTTGGAATCTAAGGCACGTCTAGAGAATATAGAAGAGTTTCTGTCAGTAACGATGGAATTTGAGAAACGTACAGAAGAGAAATCACTTGTAGCATTTCTTACAGACCTTGCACTGATTGCTGACATTGACACGGTTGATAAGGAAGAGGGACCGCAAGATTCCGTTACCCTCATGACCATGCATAGCGCCAAGGGCTTAGAATTCCCTGTGGTATTTATCGTCGGTATGGAAGAAGGCTTATTCCCAAGCTCACGTTCCCTTATGGACGAGGAAGAGCTTGAGGAAGAGCGTAGACTTGCATATGTAGGGATTACGCGGGCAGAAGAGGAGCTTCATCTGACTTGTGCGCGTATGCGCATGTTATATGGACGCACGAGTGCGAATCCGCCATCTCGCTTCTTGAAGGAGATTCCAGAGGAGCTAATGGAAGATGCTGTTCCGAAAGAACGTCAACGCGAACGCGATCTCGGCAGCTCTGCAAGTGGAAGCAGCCTGCGCGGCAGCTTCGCAAGCCGCGCGGAGAGCCGTGCCCCCTCATGGGGCACGGGGAACAGCACCACCGGCTTCGGTCAAGCCGGTGGCATCACTGGCGGTTCGGGCGGCGGCAGAGCGTCCGCCCGCAAGTCACCGAGCACGATGAATGCCGTGCTCAATTATGCCGTGGGCAACAAAGTGTCCCACGTGAAGTGGGGCACCGGTGTCGTGGTAGCCGTTAAAGGTACCGGCGACGACACCGAAGTGCAGATTGCGTTTCCCGCGCCAGTCGGCGTGAAACGCTTACTTGCCAAGTTCGCTCCGATTACGAAAGAATCGTAAAAGAAAGGGAGAATGCATATGTCCGACGCTTTAAACGAAATGCGTTCGCTCATCGAGCAGCTTCTACACTTTAATTATCTCTACTATACACTTGACGAGCCTTCTATTTCAGATGCTGAGTACGATAAGATCTATGATCGACTTGTAGAATTAGAGCGCACAACAAATACAATTCTACCTAACTCGCCAACACGGCGGGTTGGTGGTGATATAATTGAGGGTTTTACACCGCATCGACACTTAGCGCGTTTATGGAGCCTAGATAAAGCACAGAATACCGAAGATCTTACAGCTTGGTATACCCGTGTATTAAAGCTAATAAACGATTATAACGTACAGAATCCAGATACTCCGCTACCTGATCCTTCTTTTGTCGTGGAGCTTAAATTTGACGGCTTAACACTTAACCTAACCTATGATGAAGGTGATTTAGTACAGGCATCTACTCGGGGTAATGGAACAGTTGGTGAAGGAATACTGCCACAAGTACATACGATCCGCTCCATTCCGTTATCTATTCCGTATCAAGACGGGATTATTGAAGTGCAAGGCGAAGGCATTATGAATTTGTCTGTCCTAGAGAAATACAACCAGACAGCAACCGATCCACTGAAAAACGCGCGTAATGCCGCGGCAGGCGCACTTCGTAACCTGAATCCCAAAGTAACAGCTGAGCGTAAACTGAACGCTTACTTCTATAATGTGGGCTACTCAGATGCACGGACGTTTACGACACATCTAGAGATGATTCAGTTTTTGCGTGACAATAAGTTTAAAGTGAGTCCACATATTAAATTCTGTGACACATTAGAAGAGGTCAGTGTTGAATTAGATCAGATCGCGTTATCACGTGGGGAGCTTGATTTTCTCATTGATGGTGGTGTGGTTAAGCTGAACGATATGCGAACTCGAGAGGTTCTTGGTTATACGGAGAAATTCCCGCGTTGGGCGATTGCTTTTAAATTCGAGGCAGAGGAAGCAGAAACGATTCTTGAATCCGTGTCGTGGAATGTAGGACGTACAGGCAAGGTAACACCGATAGCCAAAGTGGAGCCAGTTGAGTTAGCGGGTGTAACGGTTCAGAACTGTACGCTTAACAACACAGGTGATATCGAACGGAAGAATTTAAAGTTTGCATTAGGTACACATGTCTTTATTAGAAGATCGAATGATGTGATTCCCGAAATTCTTGGTAAAGTTAGTGAAGAAGCAGATGGTAGCGAAATTGTTTATCCTGAGCATTGTCCGTCCTGCGGAACAGAGCTTGAGACAAGAGGGGCGCATTTATTCTGTCCGAATCGACTAGGTTGTGCACCACAGCTAGTGAGCCGGATCACCCATTTTGCATCACGTGATGCGATGGATATTGAGTTTTTCAGTGAAAAAACAGCGGAACAGCTATATGAAGAGCTTGGTGTTCGAGATCCAGCTGACCTATATGTTCTTCAATATGAAGATCTAGTTAAGTTAGAACGGTTTGGGGATAAGAAGGCTAATAACCTCTTAGATGCACTCGAAAAATCCAAAACACGTGATCTATCCTCGTTCTTGTTCGCGCTTGGTATTCCTAATGTAGGCAAAACGACGACAAAGGTACTTGCTGATCATTTCCGCTCACTTGAAGCATTGATGGCAGCTACAGCAGAGGAATTAATAACTCTCTCTGACGTTGGTGGGATTATGGCTGATTCTATCCATACATTCTTCCGTAGTGAAACAGCGGTCGCGAGCATTCAGCGGTTACTTGCTGCAGGGGTGAATCCAATTACTCAGTCAGCGGTAGAGACGGCACCAATAAGCACAGACAATCCGTTCTTCGGCAAAACAGTCGTTCTCACAGGTACGCTCAGTTTGATGAGTCGTGACGAAGCTGCCCGCAAGCTCGAAGCACTCGGTGCTAAGGTGACAGGCTCTGTATCGAAGAAAACTGATTTTGTTATCGCGGGTGAAAGCGCAGGTTCTAAATTAACGAAGGCGCGTGATCTCGGGATTACAGTTATAGATGATGAGCAGGAGTTATTGCAACTGCTAGGTGAGAGTTAGGGAAGATAAGAGATTAAGAAAGCAAATCAAGCCAGAAACAAAGACAGCCCAGTCTCTGAAGTGTCAATTATGACATGTCAGAACTAGCTGTCTTTTCTATATAAAAAGCATTAAATCAACTGTAATATTTTGCCTAATAAAAAGTTGAGAAAAAACATTGCTTTTTGTAATAAAAGCTGATAGTATTAGTTCTTGTCACCGCGGCACACACGCTTCGGAAGAGGCGCCAACCGGTGAGTGACATGAAAACAAAAGCTCTTTGAAAACTGAACAAATGAATTGCAATTAGCAAAATGATTTTTGTCTTTTGGACAAATATCAAATGAGATGTAAATCTCGCTAGCAAGAAATTTTGAGCAATCAGCTCTAATTATAGCAAGTCAACTTCGGTTGATGAGCACTTTAATGGAGAGTTTGATCCTGGCTCAGGACGAACGCTGGCGGCGTGCCTAATACATGCAAGTCGAGCGGATCTATTCCTTCGGGG